>CBDTWQ010000074.1:0-7920 GCA_965364115.1 uncultured Gammaproteobacteria bacterium
ACGATAGCCATAATCAAAGCCCCTAGCGGGCCTTGATTCCCATCATCTGAAGCCCGTGAAGCTTGGACTTTCGCATTCCAGAGCAACTGCCCCGTTTTTACGTCTACTAAGCGCAAAGTGGAATGCACTATTGTGGTCGAAGAAAGCACCTCGAATTTCTGCCCCCAATTCTCTATCGAGACATATAAAACCGCATCTGCACCTATATGTTCTTCAATCTTATCTAGGGGTATATCGTTCATTTCAGCCGGTGTTGGCAAGCCGTTTTCTTTCAGAAAATGATCGATTACGACAACCGGAAAAACATAATATCCTTTCTCTGCGAGGGGTTTTGTTATTGTCGAGAGAAAAATATACGGACTATTCACCTCCACCGAATTATTCACCGGTGGGATAACCAAAATCGATCGGGGCTGGCTATTTTTTAACGCGCTGTAATCATAAGGCGGCGCAGGCGTAACACAGCCCGATAGAAGCAAGACGAAAATGGAAAACCCTGCAACCCAGGCTTTATTCAACAGCCGCATCGGAGACCCCTTGATTTTTCTTCACTCTGGCTAACATGCCCTCAATCAGAACCGTGGACTCGGGGAATCGTTTTGTCTCCTCAATCAATGCAGCCTCCGCTTGTGAGACATTTCCATTCATCGCGTACATAAAGCCCAGATGAGCATATAGCCCCGGGGGTACAGGTTTGCCGCTGTTTTCGGCTTGCTGAAGGTCAGAGGTCAGTTTTTCAATCTGCATTTTTGGGTCTGCGGAGCCTGGTTCGGCATACATTGCGAGGACTAATGCCTCATAGTTGCCCCAGTAATATTGGTCTTTTGGGCCGACCACACAACCTGCGGCAAAGGTACATAAAATTAGCAGACCAAACAGTGGCATCGACGAAATTTTCATAGTTCTAACCCTTAGAATTCAATCTTCCAAGTACCATTATCAATGTCTCGAGTAAGGCTATTGACAACTTCGACAATCGCGAAATTTAATACCTTTCCATTCAGGGTTGCGTCGTATCCAGCGGTACCTCCGGTACCGAGGACCTCTTGAGTGCTTAACGAGTACTCGCCGGCACCCTGAGTCGAATATACGATTTGCGAAGTGGCGACATCGACTATGTTAAGCGTGACCTTCGCATAAGCAATCTGCTTTTTGCCGGTCCCTAAAATTCCGAACAATTGTTGGTTACCAGTCACTTTACGGCCGAAATCGGTTACATCACCTGTCACTGCATAGCGTGCACCGGCAATTTTTTGCTCTATCCCGGCTCGCACGGCTTCTTCGCTAATTTCGACAAGGTTTTCCCGATCCAGGAGATTAAAACGATTGGTTTGCTGAAGATGGGATTTTAAGATGGTCCTCGACTGATTACCGAGACGATCAGTATTAGATGAGAATAACCCCTGCAAATAGCTCGAGCTATTCTGAAATTTGGCAATGACTAACGAAGTCTTTTTCCCGTTGTAATCAGTGCTGTAGGTTTTGACTGTTTCGACCACGATAGCGCGGTGACTTTCGGTGGCACAAGCGGTTAGCAAAAGGCTTAAAACGGCTATTCCAATCAGCGCAAATTGTCTGAACTCTATCTTATCCAAGCGCACTGTACTTCCTCCTTATGAGTTTTTGATTTTCCCAGTCATTGGACTGCGACGCCGCGGCTAACTATACAATCATTCCAATTTTATTTGTATCGATAAATCCATATGTGTTCCTGTTAGGCTGATTAAATTAACCGAACGTTAAACCCTGAGGCGTGAGGGTTAGAGGCTGAATATAGGGCATACTGTCACCAATATTACGGGGGAATTCATGGGCGCACTAGCAACACCCAATTTTGGTGCCTGTGTCGGCGGCATACAATGTCGAAACTGAAAACTTTAGCAGTTTTTCTAAGTGTTTCAGTTTTGGCGGTATTTTCTTTTATTGAAATTTTCATGCCTTTGTCAATAGCGGATGTGGCGAAATGCGATGGCATGGCAAGTGAATTTACTGAGTTCGCAAACGACAAAAATCTTTCAGGGGTTGAGCACAATTATTGCATACCACGGGCCGGGTTTTTTTTGAAAAAGGACCCTGATATTGTGCTTTATGTTAATTCCAAGGATACCCGCATTAGGGGGGTGTTGTGCAGTGCGCTTAGAGAGTTAAAAATAGCAAAAAATCGAGTTGTCCACGAAGAGATTCGTGAATCTGTGAAAACGTTAATAAACGGTGTTGTTCAAACAAACTTCGAGCATCCTGAAATTGCTATGGAAATCGTTAGTAAGAGTTGCAGAGGTCGAGAGAATTGAGATATGAGACTAGAGGTCAATCGTCGATTTAATCTTTATAGAGCAGCAGGAGTTCCACCTTATGTAATCGGTGTCGGCCGACTTCCATTCAGAACAGATGTTCTAGGCATCCGGTGAAAGCGGGTGTCCCTTTATATTGTTCCTTATATAGGTATGTTTTTTGAACGAGACCAATGTCTGATCGATTCAATTGTCGATGTACAAGTGACCGAGATAGGCGAATATGCCCATCATAATGCCAGTAAACAATTGAGCGTGAACTAGGTAGGATAACTTTTTCATTTCCTTTGGCGTGTATCGCCAGCTGATAAACAGTCCAAAAGCGCCTTGCCAAATCACGAGGGCTAAAACCGCCGGAAAAAAGAGTATGTGCATGGGCATTCCGACGAGGACAATATGGAGAATAATAATGGCAACTGCTCCGATGCCAAAATAGATATGAGTGCGATCCAGCCATCGAATTAATTTTTGAAACCCGCTGGCATCGATGGGCGAGGAATAAAGCGGTAAAATTCTCTTCGATAGCGCACCTTTCCCCAATGCCAGCTTGAGTGCTGTTCGAACATAGATAAACAGTATTAGCCACAGGCCTATCTCACCAAACCCCTCACCAAGTTCAGATAAGAAAGTTTCGTGCTCGGGAATCGGTGAGTAGGTAGCATTCAAATAGGCGTAATAACCAATCGATAGCACTAAGGTAACTGCAGTAAACAGCAGGATTTTTCTAAGCTCGCTGGGGAGTGTTTTCACGGAAAATCCAAGTTGTGTTTTTGGTTGGCCTAAAAATACGGTCAAGTGCCGACAATATTCTATATTACCGCTAATTTAACGTCAGCAGAAGTCAGTAGCAGGGGCACCACTTTTTCCTATTCAGGAGACATTGGGTCCCTCAGGTTTGCGAGGAATTAGTTTACGAAAGGTCCAAATTCAGTTTCTTTATCGGCTTGGCCGACTTTGAAATCATCATATGCTCATTGAACCTTGCGAAGGCCACTTTCGACTGCTTCAAGCGCATTCATCGGGCGGGCGATCTGGTCGGTTTCGTTTTGGACCGAGAGACTCAGTTCTCCAGTGACGGTTTTAAGTCGGCGCTACAAAATTATCGTAATGGATAAGGTTTTCAGGCGCCTAACAACAGTTTATTCTTACCCCCTTGGCTGCTGGCAGCCTATCTAACGAAGGAATCAAATCGAATCATATGAGCAACTATCACGTTTACGCAATTGGCAATGCGCTGGTTGACATCGAATATCGAGTCGACAATGCACGTCTTAAGGATTTGGGGATTGAAAAAGGTGTGATGACACTGATTGATGAGGACCGCCAACATAGTTTGATGAATCGTTTGGGCGACTCGCATGAACAGATGACCTGCGGTGGTTCAGCGGCCAATACGATCATCGCTTTGGCTCAAATGGGGGCGGCAACTCACCTCGATTGTCGTGTTTCTTCGGATGAGACGGGGCAGTTTTTTGCTCGCGATTTGCATCAATCGAAAGTTCACTCGAATCTTGATGCGGGTGATAGCGTGGTTAATGGTGTGACTGGAAAGTGCCTTGTTTTTGTGACACCTGATGCGGATCGCACGATGAACACGTTTTTAGGGGCTAGTGCTGAGTTGGAAACCAGTAACATTAGTTCAAGCGCAATCGAGCAGTCGGCTTTCGTTTATATCGAAGGATATTTGGCTAGTGCCGAAAACACCCGTGATGCCGCCATCGAGGCGCGTCGAAAGGCTGAGGCGGCGAAGGTTAAGACGGCCTTGACCCTGTCTGACCCGAACATGGTTCGTTTCTTTCGCGAGAATCTTGTAATGATGATTGGCGATCAGGTTGACCTGCTGTTTGCTAATCAAGACGAGGCCAAGGCGCTGGCCGCGAGCGAGACTCTAGAAGGGGCAGTTGATCACCTTAAAAAAATAGCGCGCGGTTTTGCAATTACGCGGGGCGGCGAAGGTGCGTTATTGTTCGATGGCGATAACATGATTGAGATTCAGCCTAATCCTGTGAGGGCAATTGACACCTTGGGAGCAGGCGACATGTTTGCGGGTGCGTTTCTTTACGGTTTAACGCATGGCTTAAGTTTCCAGCAGTCTGGAGACCTCGCTTCGCTGGCCTCTTCGAAAGTAGTCACAAAGTATGGACCAAGGCTCACTAATGATGAGACGGAGGTCTTATTATCAACATTTTTAGCTAGCATTTAACGCTCTAATCGTTAAAGATATTCCCTTTTTTCAGCGAGTTAGCTTTCTCTTATGACTTTGCAACAAACCAAAGATTTACGCATTATCGGCACTCAGGAAATTCTGACCCCTGAGCAACTCATGGCTGATTTGCCTCTGTCGGAGAGTGCTTCGAATTTGGTGACCGAAACTCGGCGTCAGATATACGATGTGCTTGAAGGCAAAGACGATCGGTTGGTGGTTATTATCGGACCCTGTTCGATTCACGACACTGTGGCTGCCTACGAATATGCGGGTCGGTTGAAAGTTATGATCGACGAACTCAAAGACGACCTGATTATCGTGATGCGGGTTTACTTCGAGAAGCCGCGCACCACGGTTGGCTGGAAAGGGCTGATAAACGACCCCGATCTTGACGACAGTTTCAAAATCAATAAAGGCGTGCGCAAGGCTCGCGAGTTGTTATTGGGTTTGGCTGAAAAAGGTGTGTCTGCGGGGCATGAATATCTCGACTTGATTAGCCCTCAGTACATCTCTGATTTGGTAGCCTGGGGGGCAATAGGTGCCAGAACCACGGAAAGCCAGGGTCATCGCGAGTTGGCTTCAGGTTTGTCTTGCCCGGTTGGCTTCAAGAACGGCACTGATGGTGGCGTTCAGGTGGCAATTGATGCGATGGGTGCGGCTAAAGGCTCACACCATTTCATTTCGATCACTCTGCAAGGCAATTCGGCAATTTTCACCACAGCTGGCAACAACTATAGCCACGTCATTTTGCGCGGCGGAAGCGATCGCCCGAACTATGACCGAGTTAGCGTCGCGGCAACCACTGAAAAGCTCGAAGCAGCCGGTTTAAATCCGCGTTTGATGATCGATTGCAGTCATGCCAACAGCCAAAAGAAATTTGCCAAGCAAAGCGAAGTTTGTCGCGACGTCATCCATCAAATTCAAACGGGGCAAGACAACATATTCGGCGTGATGATTGAATCGAATTTGGTTGAAGGACGCCAGAACTTCAAAGCGGGTGCTGAACTTACCTACGGTCAAAGCATCACTGACCCTTGCATTGGTTGGGAGGCGTCTGAAACTTTGCTACGTGAACTAGCGCAAGGCGTTAGAGCGAAGCGCTAGCAGCGTTCAGCGGCGTAATGAAATGCCCCAGACTGAAAATCGATTCAAGCCGTTGTGGCGGCGGCCTTCTTTGCGACCTGGATGGCGGCCATCATGGCGTCAGATCAGGCGACCTGGGCAGTGGCCGCTCAATCGGCGCGGCGCGATGCATGCCTTTCTGCTGGCACTGGGGTTTTTTAGCCTTTATATTGGCTATCTTAATTACCTAATCAACGATCGCTTCGACGGCGACACCTGGGCTTTACCTTCGCAAGTTTATGCTCGAGCCTTAGATTTATATCCGCAACTTCCTTTAAGTTCTGATGATTTGGTTCGTGAGCTGGAGTTGTCCAGTTATTTAGCGGTGACCGGTAAACCTGATTCAGGGCAGTATCAGGTGAGCCAAAATACACTCGAACTGCACACCCGTGAGTTCAAGTTCAGCGACCAAATTCAAGCGCCCCGAGCACTAACCGTTGGCTTCAACAAAAGCGGAATCGAATTCATTAAGGATGCTACAACGGGTCGACCGATCAAATTATTCCGAATGCCTCCGTTAAAACTTGGTAGCTACTATCCAGATAGCGATGAAGACCGGTTGCTGTTGGCTGAGTCTGAAGTTCCAGCCATTCTAATGGACACTTTGATAGCGGTCGAAGACCGGAAATTCCGCGATCATTGGGGGCTTGATTTCAGCGCAATCATGCGGGCAATGGCTGCCAACTTAAAGGCGTGGAGGGCGGTTCAAGGCGCCAGTACACTAACTCAACAACTCGCCAAAAACTTGTTTTTGACCCCTGAAAAAACGCTGCTGCGTAAGGTTAACGAAGCCTTCATGTCATTGATTTTAGAGGTGCGGTTCAGCAAGCAGACGATCATCACCGCCTATATCAATGAAGTTTTTCTGCTGCAGCAAAATAATATAGCGATTCACGGGTTCGCGCGAACCAGCCGAATGCTGTTTCGACGTGATGTCAGCCATCTCGAACCCCAACATGTCGCCTTGCTGGTGGGAATGGTTCAGGGTCCCTCTCGATATAACCCTTATCTTCATCCTGAGGCTGCGACTCGGCGCCGAAATCGGGTGCTCGATATCATGTTGTCGCACGATTTATTGAACCCAGACCAGCACCAGCAGGCGAGAGCATCCGCATTAGGGATCACGGATCGACTGCCAGGGGTTAACCCGTTTCCGGCCTATCTGGACCTAGTCAAACGCCAGTTGCGCAAGAGTTACACCAACCAAGAACTGACTCAGCGAGGTCTCAGAATATTTACCACATTCGACCCGTTGGTTCAGCATAAAATGGAGCGGGGTTTAGCCCGCGGCCTGAAGCGATTTCAGCAGCCAGAACTGCAGGCGGCTGCGGTAATAACCAACTATCTAAACGGCGATATCCTCGCCATGGCCAGCGATCGTGTTAGCGATTATCCAGGATTCAACCGAGCGTTGATGGCCCAACGACCGATTGGTTCTTTGATCAAACCGATGCTGCTGTATAGCCTGCTCGACTCTGATTTAACCCTGGGCAGCAAATTGATCGATGAGCCGATCGAGATTCAGCAATCGAATGGCAATATCTGGGCGCCACGCAACTATGACCGAAAGCTGCATGGTGAAGTGAGTCTGTTTCAAGCATTTGTGCGTTCTTATAACCTGCCTTTCGTTAAGCTCGGGGTGACGGGTGGTCTTGAGAAACTGGTGCAGAACTTAAGCCAAATGAATCTGCTGAAACATGAAGTGATTTATCCATCGATGCTGCTTGGAACTAGCGCTATGTCGGCGTTTGAAGTCTCGCAAATGTTTCAAGTGATCGCTAATAATGGCTATTACACACCACTGACCACCATTCGAGGGGTTACCGACAGGCGGCATCGAACTTTAGAGCGAGTGCCGGTTGAATCGCACAAATTATTTGATCAGGCACGGATGATTCAAGTGCAGCGGGCGATGGTCGGCGTTGCCGAGCAAGGCACGGCTCGCTATCTTAAAAACCGTTTTCCAGAAAAAACCCTGGCAGGCAAAACTGGCACCACCAATGAGGCGCGCGATTCTTGGTTTGTTGGTTTTAGTCAGCAAAAAATGGCGGTCGTCTGGTTGGGCCGAGATGATAATTCACCGATCAACCTAACCGGCAGTTCAGGGGCATTGCGGGTCTGGGCCGATATCATGGCGGAGTTGGGTTTCGAGTCGTTTAAGGTGAGCCGTGATGATGGCGTGAGCTGGCATTATATGAATCCTAAAACAGGCGGAATTACCCCTGATGTCTGCACCAATAGTGTATTGTTACCCTTTCCTAAGGATCGTGTTCCGAGCAGACTTTCATTTTGTCCATGAAA
>CBDTWQ010000075.1:0-7840 GCA_965364115.1 uncultured Gammaproteobacteria bacterium
AGCCAAAACGCCTTAATAGGGTTACTGTCCCAGATGGTTTGCGATTTCGACGGAGAGCCGGGTTAGTTGCTGGCCATCGGCATCGAAGTTTTCTGCGCTCAACCAGCTTTGAAAAATTGTTTTTACGCCCAGCCAATCTTGGTCGGTCATTGCGAACCAGGCGGTATCGCGATTTCGCCCTTTGTAGATAACGGCTTGTCTGAATATGCCTTCAAAAATAAAACCCAAACGGCGCGCGGCGGCACAGGACGACTGGTTTAAAGAATCGCACTTCCACTCATAGCGACGATAACCCATCACTTCGAAAGCCTGTTGCATCATCAAATACATCGCTTCACTCGCGATCAGCGTGCCTTGAATCGACGGTGAAAAATGAATGTGGCCGACTTCGATCACGCCATTGACCGGGTCGATTCTCAAGTAACTCGCGACCCCGACTGCCTTTTGGGAGACTTCATCGATAATCGCAAAAAAACAAGGGTCACTGCCCAAACATGTCGACTCTAGCCATTGGAAAAACTCGCCTTCCTGTGCAAAAGGTCCGTAAGGCATATAGGTCCAGTTTGCGCCTTTGTCCTGACTGAATGCCTCGAACAGTTCACTGCCATGATGAGCAAGGTTGATCGGCTCTAAGCGACAAAAACGCCCCGCCATCTTGGCGCCTGCTGGATGGTCACGAGTTTGCCAGTCCGGCAGCGCGCAGCCAATTGGTTGCGCAAACGAGTTTGTTGTCGTTGTCATTTCCAAATCTCACTAAAAAGCAATTGCTCAAGCCAGCTCCATTTAAGTACACTCGACTGTAACTGACAAGATCTATAAAGACGTTCTGTGATAGATCGGATCTTAAACAGAAATCGAATCAAAGCGTCCAAGCGGAGACCCTGCCAATGTTGATGTTAGATGCCGACAACATCTTAAACAGCCTATCCTTTACCGAGATGGTCGATGCGCTAGCAACGATGCACCGCGAGCCCATCGGCTTAGTGGACGAGATGTTGATGAGTTCGAAAGATACCAATGACAACAGCAACCACTTCTTTATTCGCACCGGCTGGCAGCCTGAGAAAGCGCTCGGCGCCAAGGTTATTTCGGTCTTCCCCCGCAACAACCAAACTCACGAGTGGCCCTCCATTCAAGCGGTTTATCTGCTCTTTGAGGGCGTCAATGGCACCCCCATTGCTTGCCTCGACGGCACCGCGCTCACCTGGATCAAAACGGCGACTGACTCCGCGCTCGGCAGCCAACTGCTGTCGCATCAGAAAATCGAGTCGATGCTGATGGTTGGCGCAGGCAAGATGGCGCTGCATCTAGTGACTGCGCATTGCCAAGTTCGCCCTTCGATCAAACAGGTTTCGATTTGGAATCGGACTGCCGAGAAGGCGGTGAGCCTCTGCGATGAATTGAGCCAAACATTCGAAGACATCGATTTCCAAGCGGTTGATGCAATCGAGGCTTCGGCACGCGAGGCTGATCTGATCTGCACAGCAACGGCTAAGATCGACCCGATCATCAAAGGCGCCTGGCTCAAACCCGGCTGTCACGTTGACTTGGTCGGTGCCTACACCGCCGAGATGCGCGAAGCCGATGACGACACCTTAAGACGTGGTAGTTTGTTCGTCGACGCGCGCGAGACCACTTTACACCACATCGGCGAATTGATGATTCCACTCGCTAATGGGGTGATCACTGAAGCAGATGTGCTCGCCGACCTGTCTGATTTGTGCCAAAACAATCATTGCGGTCGACAGTCGGATGACGAAATTACGATCTTCAAGAATGGCGGTGGCGGCCACCTCGATTTAATGTGCGCACGCATTCTGCACCAACATATGCAACCCTCATGATGTCGCCAATCACCTTAGCCGAAATTAAAGCGGCTCACCAACGGATTGCACCCCATATCAACCCAGTCAGAATTGAGCCTTCGACGGCGCTCAGCAACCGACTTGGAAAAGATATTCTGCTAGCACACGAATATCTGCAAAAAACCGGCGCCTTTAAATTGCGCGGTGCGATGAATGCAGTGCTGCAGTTGGCCGAGGAAACTCGCGGGGTGACCGCCGTTTCCACCGGAAACCACGGGCGAGCATTGGCTTATTCGGCCAAACAGATGGGGGTGCCCTGCACTATCTGCATGTCCGAACTGGTGCCACAGAATAAGCTCGATGCGATCAGGGCGCTCGGCGCCGAAACCCGCATTGTCGGCAAGACTCAGGATCAAGCCGAAGTCGAGGCCCAACGCTTAGTGGCGGAAGGCTACACCATGCTGCCACCCTTCGATCATCGGCATGTGATTGCCGGACAGGGTTCGCTCGGGCTAGAGATGTTGGAACAAGCGAACGATGTCGACACGGTGTTGGCACCGCTCTCAGGCGGCGGTTTGATTTCTGGGATTGCCTTAGCGATCAAATTGCAAAAACCGAGTGTGCGAATCGTCGGCATTTCAATGGAGCGAGGTTGCGCCATGATCGCTTCACAAAGAGTGGGAAAACTGATTGAAGTCGAAGAGTTGCCGACCTTGGCCGATTCACTCGGCGGCGGCATCAACGCCGACAACGAATGGACCTTTAACTTAGTTCGCGACTATGTAGACGAACTGGTAACCGTCAGTGAAAGTGAAATCGCCGATGGAATTCGCCATGCTTACTTTAAAGAGCAGGCCATCATTGAAGGTGGAGCCGCGGTGGGCATCGCGGCACTGCTAGCCGGAAGAGTTCACCCCGGAGAAAAGACCATCGTGGTACTGAGCGGGAAAAATATCGACATGGCGCGGCATCAAAAGATCATCAATGACGAGGCTTATTAATGTCCATCGCTGAGGCCGCCATTCTGACCGAGGATGAGTTGCGCAGCCCAAACCAGCCGAATCAAAAAGCAATCGAATGCGTCGAGAACAGTTTTCGCGCACTTGCCACCGTTCACTTTCAATTGTCCCAGCAGTATCAAGCGGGCACCTCTTTCATCATTCAGCCCTAAAAATTCGCCATAAAAATTAACCCTAAAAAAGGAGATGCCGATGCCTGCTGACGTCAAACTAAACTTTAGCCGCGATGAATATTCACAGCGATTGAAACAAACACGAGATGCCATGTCGGCGAAAAACCTCGACTGCCTGTTGGTGGTCGACCCTTCTAATATGTCGTGGTTGAGCGGCTATGATGGCTGGTCTTTCTACACTCACCAATGTGTGATTGTGCAGCATGATCAAGAGCCTATCTGGTGGGGCCGCGGCATCGATGCGGCCGGTGCGGTTCGCACGGTTTATCTAGACACGGACAATATCGTCGGTTATCCCGATCATTTCGTTCAATCCGACGAATGTCATCCGATGGACCACCTGGCTGATTTGCTTCGTGACCTCAAGTTAGATCAGGGTTCGATCGGTGTCGAAATGGAAAACTACTATTTCACCGCCGCCGCTTTTCGCTCATTGCAAAGCCACCTACCCTCGGCCTCGCTTGACGATGCAACGGGCCTGGTGAATTGGCAGCGAATCATTAAGTCGGAGCAGGAACTCACATACATGCGCGGTGCGGCCCGCATCGTCGAAACGATGCACGCCCACATCTATGAAATCATCGAACCGGGGTTGGCCAAGCATCAGCTTGCCTCGGAGATTTTTCGCAGCGGCATCGTCGGCAAAGACGAGTTCTGGGGCGATTATCCAGCGATGGTGCCGATGTTGCCAACCGGCATGGATGCTACCGCGCCGCATCTGACTTGGGACAATTCAGTGTTGCAAGCCGGAGACATCACCTTCTTCGAAATTGCCGGTTGCCACAAACGCTATCACTGCCCAATGTCTCGAACTATTTCGCTTGGCCCACCACCGCAAAAATACCTCGATGCCGAAAAAGCGGTGCTCGATGCAATGCACGCGGGTCTCGTAAATGCGCGGCCAGGAAAAACCTGCGAGGACGTCGCGATCGCTTTCTTCGACACCTTAGAAACGCATGGCTTTAAGAAGAACAATCGCACCGGTTACTCAATTGGAATGTCTTACCCACCTGATTGGGGCGAACGCACCATTAGCCTGCGCCGAGGTGACAAAACCGAGCTGAAAAAGAATATGACCTTCCATTTCATGCCCGCACTATGGCTTGACGATGGTGGCCTTGAGATTACTGAATCAATAGTGATCACCGACAATGGCTACCAAAGCCTCGCCAATGTCGAACAACGACTGTGGGTGAAATAGCCATGGCCAACCCGATCTCAAGCACTATCGACTTCTCTAAAAATGGTTTGCAACACGGTTTTCTGCAGATTCCCCATTCGCGAAATGATTCGGCCTGGGGCTCAATCATGCTGCCGATCAGCTTTGCGCAAAATGGCGATGGCCCTGGCGCTGTTTTAACTGGCGCCAATCATGGCGATGAATATGAAGGCCCAATTGCGCTGCATCACCTTGCCAATCAGCTCAATATCGACAAAATTCGAGGTCGGGTGATTATCATTCCGGCAATGAATTATCCAGCGTTTCAGGTTGCAACGCGTGTCTCACCTATCGACCATCTCAACATGAACCGGATATTTCCGGGTAAACAAAAAGGCAGCATTAGCGAGGTGATTGCAGACTACTTCAGTTCGGTATTATTGCCAATGAGCGACTATGTGCTCGACATTCACTCCGGTGGCAAAACGCTTGAGTTCCTTCCCTTTGCTGCCTATCACGAACTAGAAGATGCCAACCAGCAGGCGGCTTGTGCTGCGGCAACTGCAGCTTTTGCGGCGCCCTATCACTTACGCCTGATTGAGATCGATGCGGTTGGGATGTATGACACCCAAGCTGAAGCGATGGGGAAAGTGTTCGTTTCAACCGAGCTCGGCGGCGGTGGCACCACCACACCGGAAACAGTGGCGGTCGGCAAGCGCGGAGTGCACAACTTTCTAGTTCATGCAGGGATACTCGATCTCGACCCCCTCGAACCGCCGCAAGCAAGCATCAAACTGGATATGCAGCACGACAATGCCTACGTTTTCAGCCAGCACAACGGTTTGATCGAACCCTGTGTAAAACTCGGTGACCCAGTCAACAAGGGTGATATACTATCGCGCGTTTATGCGACCGAACGGTCCGGCACGGATCCGGTCGAATATCGTGCCGCCAGCGATGGCATCATCGTCGGCAGGCACTTTCCGTCACTGATCAAGATCGGCGATTTTATGAACGTAATCGCTCGAATTATCAAAAAGTAACCCTATCTCGAGGAACCACCGATGAATTTCAAACTAATTGCGCTACCTGTCAGCTTGCTAATGTTGGCCGCCTGCAATCAACCGAACCCAACTGAACAAGCGGAACAAGCAGCACCCGTGAACCTTGAAACCGATGCCGACCGTTTTAGCTATGGTCTGGGCATGGTGGTGGGCGAGCGCGTGCTGAAACAATATAATGATATCGACTACGAGATGCTGATCGCGGGCATGAAAGCCCAGCATCAAGGTCAACCCACCTTGCTTACGATTGAGGAAGCCTCAGTTACATTGGAGTCTCAGGCGCAACAAGCGCTCGCCACGCAAACCCAAATGGCGCGCGAACGTGGCGAAGCTTATTTGAAACAAAATGCTACCTCTGAAGACGTCACGGTAACTGATTCCGGGCTGCAATACAGCGTGCTCACCGCAGGCCAAGGTGAACAACCCAAATCCACTGATCGAGTGTCGGTGCATTACCGAGGCACATTGCTCGACGGCACTGAATTTGACAGCTCTTATTCTCGTGGCGAGCCCGCTAGCTTTGCGCTTAATCAAGTGATTCCCGGCTGGACCGAAGGTCTGCAGTTAATGAATACCGGCAGCAAATATCGTTTTGTAATTCCTTTCGATCTCGCTTACGGCGAGCGTGGCGCTGGCGGCTCGATTGGTCCTTTTGAAACCTTGATCTTTGAAGTCGAATTGATCGAGATTTTGGCTAAGAGTTAAGACCATCAACATGGGCGTCAGATTTATCGTCATCTGGCGCCCTTAACACCGTGCTGAATCACGCGGTTCTGCTTCGCTTTGCGCCATTGCTATTCGTGCTTCTTTGGAGCACGGGTTTCATCGCGGCCAAATACAGCATGGATCATGCTGACCCGTTCGTCTTTCTATGCCTACGTTTCAGCATCACCGCGCTGTTACTGTTACCGCTATTGATCCTCACGGGTGCGGTCGTGCCTCGTCGCATCTGGGCCTATCGGCATGACATGGTAACTGGCGCGCTGTTACAATGCGGTTATCTTGGCTTTGTTTTTTGGCCAATCAAAAACGGCGTGCCCTCCGGTATCGTCGCGATCATCATCGGGGTGCAACCGATTATCACCATGACCCTAGCCAGCCTTTATATAGGCGAGCAGGTTAATGCCAAAAAGATATTCGGCTTATTGATCGGTTTCACCGGCATATTTACCGTTATCGCCGGTAAATATGGTCTCAACCTCGGCCTTAGTGGCGGCCTCGCCCCAATAGACCTAGCGATGTGCTTGATCAGTCTGATGGCCGTCGCAGTCGGCATTTTTTATCAAAAAAAGTTCTGCAATCAATCTGAACTGCTGCCCGGCACTCTAATGCAGTATGTCGCTGGTTCGTTGGCAACCGCTGGTTTTGCTCTGCTGTTTAGCGAAACCTGGCAAATTGACTGGAGCCCAAGTTTTTTAATCGCACTTTCCTGGCAAGTCATCGGCTTGTCTATTGGCGCGGTATTGTTGCTAATGATGATCCTCAAAAATGGCGAAGCTGGTCGAGTCTCCAGCATGTTTTATCTGGTGCCACCTCTAGTCGTGATCGAAGCACACTTTCTCTTTGGCGAAACCCTGGGCGGCATTTCGATGATCGGCATGCTGGTTTGCGTGGCGGGCGTTTACTTCGTCAACCGCAGCGCCAAAACGTAATTTGTTAACCCGCTGCTATACTCAATTTAAAGCAGATCGATTTGTGCTGAATTTATCAGCAAAGATCGATGGCGAGAGGTCTTTGACGCAACCATTCGGCCTAAAATGATCCTCTACAAGGTCGCATTTGTCGCGTCTTTGCTGGTCCTAAAATAGCCAGTAAATCTTGGCTCGGATATAAAGGCCTCTGCTGCAAAATTAGCCACTGATAAATAGCACTGAGACCGGACTGATTGCACTCGCTTCGAACGACATTGACTTACCTCTGCTTGGCCGCGTTATTATTCAGCCCGGTCAGCCTAGCGCAATTATATAAATGGACCGATGATCAGGGCAGCGTGCACTATGGAGACAGCCCTCCAGAAAACGTGGAATTAAAAAAAGTTGGCGGCCAAGTCAGCAGTTATACATCGGTAAGCGTCGAAGAGCTGAAAAACAGGGCTGCCGCGGTCAGTAACAGCAGCAGCAACAGCAACGCCAACAGAAGCGGCAATCGAAAAAACGACCTAACTGTCATCATGTATTCGACCAGTTGGTGCGGTTATTGTAAGCGAGCGGCGAAGCATTTTCGGCAAAACAAAATTCCCTTCAAAGAATATGATATCGAGAAATCCGCCAAAGCAGCACGCGAGTATAAGAAACTCAACGGGCGGGGTGTTCCGGTTATTCTGATTGGCAATCGCCGAATGAACGGATTCGATCCAAAGGCCTTCGATCGAATATATTTCGACTCTTAATTAAGCCAACACAAACGTCCAAATAAAACCCAATAGCCAAGCCTCGAAACCAAACTCAGCCTAGTAGCGAGCTCTTCGACAGGCAGAGCTGATATATAGAATATCGCCGGCTCGATCAAAACCACTTGAAGAATCTGACAAATACCCGAATAATTGGCCAAACCCCTACAAAGGGGTGTCGTTACCATTAGGGGGTTTGTTGCCAAGTCGGTAAACTAAAATCTATGGATC
>CBDTWQ010000076.1:0-7550 GCA_965364115.1 uncultured Gammaproteobacteria bacterium
TGCCGAGCAACTTACGCCAATCGGTGTTTGTCGGCGGCAAGCTAGTGCTCAGCCGGCTCGTTCCAATCGCGAGTTTTTATCAAGGAGATTACACCTCTGATGTTTTGCGTGACATTGAGTCAACCAAGCGTTACCTGATATCGCAGCGAATTATTGAGCGTTCCGACACCTTGGCGATTCACATTATTACTAACCGGCGACACTTTGAAAGCTTGCAAGAGAACGCTCAGAACGGTGGCGGCTTCGAATTTACGGTACATGAAATTAATCAAATTCTTGAAAATGAAAAAATTCGAGTTGCGGATGACCAAGACTTTAGCTCTTCGCTGTTTTGTTATCTGGCGAGTAAAAAACCTCCGATCAATCATTATGCGCAGCCATCAGAGCGGCGCTATTATCGGCATCATCGTGCTGGATTAATTTTGAATGGGCTGAGCACAACGTTGATTGCGATTGGTTTGGGGCTTGCGGTGACAAGCGGAGTTAAAGGATGGTATTACAATAACACGATTGCCGAAGCCGAGTTATTCGAACAAAAATACAAAGCTAAATTTAATCAGCTGAGTGAGCATCGCATCGATTCGACGACTTCGACTACCAGCATGCAGCACATCGTGCAAACCGTCGAAACGATTCAAAAAAATTATCAGCATGATCCCGAGGAAATGTTTGCCTTGTTGAGTGAGGATGTCAGCATATTTCCAGACATTCGGGTTAGAAAAATTGACTGGTTCTTGTCTAACTACTCCGCCAGCGAAAGTGCTTCCGATGTCAATTGGAAAAAAGTGACTCGAAAGCGCGTGCGCTCAACTGACCGTAAAAAGGCCGATAATATACCCAAGCCAAAGAAAGGCTTTTTTGAGATTGCGCTAATGGAAGGCCAGTTTCTTGAATTTGACGGGAATTTTCGCTACGCGCTGAGTGCCGTAGATGACCTTGAACAATCGATGCGCGAATCGGGAAAATACTTCTCGGTTGAAGTCATCAAAAGGCCGCTAGACATCGAGTCAAGCAATCGGTTAAGCGGCGACGCGAGCATCGGTCGCGGCGCTAGCTTGGCCAAGGCTGAAGTTGCGATTCGTGTTGTTAGGGAAATTTCTAAATAATGAATAGAGTCGACTGGTCTTATATGAAACGACCGATTCTGGTCTTTTTGGGATCGATCTTCTGCAGCGTTTTCGTCGTTGCTGCGGCCTATCGGTATGAACAATTGCAGACAGAAGTCTATCAACAATCAATTTCGACTTTGAGCTCGACGCACGAACTTTATCGCAATATCGTCAATGATATTGATCTGTTTGATCAATATCGAAACCTATATGGTGGCTACAAAGCCAGCGGATTAATCGGCAAGGAAAGGCGGCTTAGCTGGATTGAAAGCCTAAAAACCACCAACGAAACTCTGCGTCTGCCTTCCTTGACCTACAATTTGAACCCCCAAGAAGAGTTTAGACGCCCGGGCTTTAAACTGCTCCGTGGGGTTAAAGTGCAAAGTTCGGCAATGAATTTATCGATGGGTCTACTGCACGAGGAAGACTTGTTTGCATTGGTGAGAGGGCTGCGGCGATCGATCAAGAGCCTTTTTACCATCGACCGCTGTCAGATTACTCGTAATTCCGGCATTGGCAGTTCGCTTGACTTACAAAAACCGAATCTTGATGCAAGATGCACCTTCCGTTGGATTACCATCGATGTCAAATAAAGCCCGAATCATCGCCGGTTTGATTTTGCCGCTCTTTTTCGAGTCTGGTGCTAGCCTAGCGGCCGAATTCTCAAACCTGTTTACGACCCCACAGGAGCGCGAGATTATTAACGCCAAGCGCTATCAATCACAGGTGGTTAAACCACCAACTTCCGCGCAATCGGAAGCCGAACAGGCGCGCGAACTGCAGTTGATCTATGGCGAAGATAAGACCATGCGCCTCCAAATATCGGGCATCACTTTGACCGCTGACGGTGCCAATAGCGTTTGGATCAATCAAAAAATTTATGCCAATGGCAGTGAGTTTGAAGATGGCAGCAAGATCGCTATTTTAACTGGCAAGGATGTCAGAGTGAGAATTACTACCCCGGACGGACAGAAGCACTTTGCGACTAGCGGCGATGTTTTGGAGATTACTTACCGAACGCCTGCAGATTTGGATCAGTGAAACAGAACCGCATCACTAAAAATCAGTCGGGCTATGCGTTGATTTTGACCTTGCTTGGTTTACTGATATTGGGTGGCTTCACCGCCACTAGCTTTGTTGAAGAAGCTCGCCGCGAAACCGTAAAAGCCCGATATGAGCATAATCAGAATGTGCTCAAGCAGGCCAAACGAGCGTTGTTACAATATGCCTATGACTACGCTGAGTTTAAAGACAGAGGCCCTGGTAGGTTACCTTGCCCCGATAATACTTACAACGGCAGCCCGAACGCATTTCCTACCTGTGTTGATCTGGTAGGGCGATTGCCCTGGAATGATATCAAAATGCACTTCTATGAAGCCAAGGATGCCTCGAATGAGCGATTGTGGTACGCCGTTTCGAGTCACTTTGCGAACAACAATAGCCCGGTCCTAAATTCTGATACGAAGGGCACGATCACAATCGAAGATCGTTCGGGAGCGATTCTCTACGAAGGAGCGACCGATGGAGTTGCCGCTATTATTATCGCGCCAGGCGCGCCAATCGATCGGCAAGGTACGTTTCAGAATCGAACGATTGCCAACCAAAATGAGCCGATTGAATACTTGGATCTGTATGGTGCTGTTGATAATGCCGATTTTGACGACTCAACTTCGAATGGCTTCGTGCTGGGGCCTATAATAGATGCCGCCACCGGCAAAGTTCTGGTGAATGATCAGGCAATTGTCATCACCGCGGAAGAAGTGTTGCAAATGGCAGAAAAGGCAACACTGCAGACCTATCGAGACTCGATCGAGTCTTACCTTGAGAAAACTGGCGGGGTTTATCCTTGGCTATATAACTATGAAAACCTTGACACGGTTGATGATTTAACCGATCACTACCCGGGTGGTCTAGATTTTGATAACAACCCCAACAATCTTAACAACCCAAGCGACAATGGCAGAATACCCTCGATATTTGGTGAATATTTTAATGACACTGGCAGTCAGAAAATTGAGAGTCGTTTAGCCGGTTCATTTAATATCGATTTTGCCGGTATGTCGTTAGGGATTGGATATCACACCTTAAATTTCGGTCTCGGGTCGAATCAAGTTTCGATTCCTTTTGAAACCAGCGTACTCAATGAGGTTGGTTTTGAGAATTTAGCAGAATTATCTGGAAATGACGGAAGGTTGACCGCCAGTGTCGACGCAGAGCAGAATTTCGGTCCCAAAGTTTTATACTTCTCAACCGATCACAATAACTCAGATAATTGGCATCTTTGCCCCAATGGTGCTAGCGACATCAGCGATTGTTGGCGCGATGCCGATGGTAATCCGAATCCGGGTGTGGCGCATTTGGCTAAAGCATCAATTTTAAGATTAATCCTGTCGCTTAAAATACCTGCGGGTGATCTTAAGATTGATTCTTATTTGGCCAATAATCCCGACAAGTCAACCATCGTGATAACCCCGGCTACAGCTTCTTCACATGCCGGGATAGAGGCAATTTATAATTTAGTTGAAGTTGAAATGCTACCGAGCACTAACTGGCCAATCAATCTACTATCTGATCACTTGACCGTCGATTATGCTGTCGATTATCACTATCACGAAGATGAAAATGATGGCTCGCATGGCGCCTTTGACCCCGCGAATTACGATATTGGTCGTTTCGACGCGAGTGATTTACAAAATAACTCCAGCCTTAATATTGGCATGGCCTATTATCCTGAACTACCGGGTTGGGTAAGGGACAACCAGTGGCATCACAAAATCAAGATGGCCTATGCTTCGAGCTATCGCCCTGGCCTATCGGTTGCCTGCGCCACAGGCCCCGCAGGAGATTGTTTGAAAATTTCTGATATTGCATCCGAGCCGACCAACCTAGTCTCATTGTTAGTGCTCGGCATCGGGCCAGTTCAACCCGACGATCAAGTGGATTTGAGCGCAGTCTTTGATCCGGAAAATTACGATAGCGATACTGATTATCTTACCCGTAGCGGTGATGCCGATGGCGATGACCAAATTTTGATTATTGAGGAGCAATGATGATGCGACTTAAGCGCCAAGGTTTTACCTTGATCGAAATTACAATTGTGTTGCTGATTGTCTCGATATTGCTTGGCTACACCGTGGCACTGTTCCCGCGTCAGCAAGAACTCAAGCAGTATCGTGCGGTCAAGCAAGAGATGGACCGAATCATGCAAACCATCGTTGGTTTCGCGCAAGTTAACGGAAGGCTGCCCTGCCCAACACAACCGAGTCTGTCTGGCGTTGAAGATGCTATCGCAACCGGTTGCAACGAATATGGCGGTTTTGTTCCGATCAACACCTTGGGGTTCGCGGGGCCCTTAAATCAAGATCGGTTGTTGCTCGATCCTTGGAACAATCCCTATCGTTATTATGTGACTGATGCCAATTTTAATGGCGGTTCTGAATCAGACTTCACCACTCCAGGTGAGATGCGTAATGTCGGGTTGGTGGACTCTGATTCTGACGATTATATTGATCTCGATGGGCGGTATATTATCTGCGACGGCTTTGGCGACGCGCCTCAAACCGATCAATGCACGGGCGCAGGTGAACTGTTTGGACGATATCAAAGTTTCGACCCAGACCCTAGTCGGTACGACGGTGCACCGTTCGTCTTGGTCTCCCTCGGGAAAAACGGCGCGCCTGGAAATGTAGTGGTTGGCGATGAACTGGACAATCGCGGAAACAGTCAAATCAGCAGCCTAGGAATCGCATTAGGCCCGAGTAACCGAGATTATTGGCTGAAAGACGTCGATGCCGACCAAACAACCTTCGTAGTGCGACCCGGCGGGTTTTCAGACAATTACGATGACGTAGTTCGCTGGGTCTCGCCTGGTATGCTCTATTCACGGATGATTGATGCAGATAAACTGCCCTGAGGCATTAGAACTCTCGAACCGAGAACTAACCGCCGCCGATGTGTTGATAGAGGTTAAAACAAATTCGGCCAGGTTCGTTTTGGCTGAGTTCGAGCCGATAGTTAAACGCATTCGCCATAATCGCTGATTGATACAAACCAATCCCCATGCCGCTGCCGGAAGACACCGGTTGAGTAAACAAACTCTCTTCAATTTCTTTCGGAATAATATCGCCGTTGTCGCAAACTGACAGCACAATCATGTTGCCCGTTGATAGCAATCGCACCGTGACTTTTGTTGCCGATTTTTTTCTTAAAGCATTGTTGGTCAAATTTTCCAACACGCTATCGAAGAGGTCAACGGGCAGTGTCAAGTTGTTGGTTATTTCGCTGCGTACGCGAATTTTGGGGTTGCTGGCATGCGCCTCGGTGATTCGATAGGCCCACTTGTTGCAACTCACCAGATTAACCTGGGTGTCGAGTTTAGGCGTCTGAAGCTTTCTCAGGGTGCTTTCTAGTCGGGCGCTGATCTGATTGAGGTTGCCTTGCAGTAGCGCTTGCGACGACTCGGTGGCGTCAGCCATGTTGACGATGCCAATCGAGGTTTTGATCGATTGCAAAATATTTTTGATGTCGTGGGTCAGGCGCGCACCCGTATGATGGATGGTTGCGAAGTGCTCCTGCGCACGCACTTTTTCTTGGTTTAATTTAGCTAAATAAAACTGGTAAGCCATTCGGGTCAGCAGTAGCGTGTGTTGAGTCAAAGCTTCGCTGGGGCTGGCCTTGAAGGTCAGAATGACCGACACCTTGTCGCCAAGCTGGTGTTCGAGCTGCAAACCTGACTCTTTGCCAACCAACAGGCTGTGATCTTCAAACTTCCATTGGATCGCCATTAACCATTCGTTTTCGACTAGGTGCTCGCAAGCCGCTTCAAGAAACTCACGCGGTGTCAGGTAACGCTCCTCGATTAAAGTGGTCAAGGTATTGATCCAGATTTCAAAAGGTCCGCCGATGCTCATGGTGTAGCGATTCCACAGCACGCCAATGCCTGAGTAACCGACATTAGGGTTCCAGAACCAACTGATGCCGAAGGTCATGGTTGCGACAATAAAAACGGTCAGTAGCAAACCGTCAACGTAATCAACCCCATAGAGCAGGTTAATGACGATGCCGCCCAGCAGCACCACGAAAAGCAAGATGGCCGAGAGCAAGCCGTGCATCAAGTCTATTTGGCTTGGTTCGGGTTTACGTTGGCTTGAATTGGGCGCCAAAAAGTAAAGTAACACCGGCACCAGAATCACGGTTTGCATGTAGTCTGAAAACAGCGTGGGCAGCTCGATTTGAGAGAAAGTGTTGGGCACCAGACCGACCGTCATTTCTAGGGTGATGATGACCAGTGCTAATAAATCGAATCCGCGAAACCGACGACGGGTGAGTAAGCGGCTGCCGATTAAGCCAGCCAATATTAGGCCAATTGCAACCAAAGTTTCGTTGGCAAAGCGATAAGTAAGGAAAAGGAAGATGCTGCAAGCGAGTATGGCCGGAATGACCTTGACCGTGGTGGCACGATTCCACAAAGGTTGCCACATCAAGAATAGGCCATACAATACGAGAGACAAACTAAACTGCGACAGTGGGTCATCAATCGCCCAGATCAACAAGTGATAAAGCAATAGGATGGCAGCTAGAATTTGCTGCTTGAATTGCAACACAGAAGAAACGTTAACCAAGGTGTCTGAAGTTCGAATGCTGACCCAAACTATATCACTGTTTCGCTACTTGATGCGCGGAATTCTGAGCCGTCGATTGCTGGTCTTGATCGGACTTTTATTGCTGGTCGCTGTCGTTGCGGCAACCTTTATCGGTGAACTGGCGATGATCAACAGCGCCGCCATCATCGCCGCATTTATCGCTGATTTTTTGCGATACGGCCTGACCCTTTTGATTTTGCTGGTGGTGACTAGCAGCGTATCTGAAGATTTTGAGTCAAAACAATTCGAGCGCCTGTTGGCGATGCCGATTGCTCGCTGGCAATATATAGCAGCCCAAACGTTGGTGATCGCTTGCCTCTGTTTGCTCGCGATGGTCCCTGTTTTCGTGGTAATCGCGGTCGTCAGCAGCCCAATTCTGGCAGTCTATTGGGCCGCAGCCTTGGGATTGGAAATGTTTCTAGTCGGGGTGATTGCTCTGCTTGCGATCATGAGTCTCGAAAAGATCACCCTAGCGGTGTTCTTTTCACTAGCGATTGTGCTGTTGGCAAAACTTTCTGCTTTAATCGGTCAAATGCTATCCGAATCGATTAACCTGTCTGACGGCAGCGTGACCAGTCGCACGGTCGAATTCATCTTTTCTGCGATTCTTACCGTTATTCCGAGTGTTTCTAGTTTTGCCGATAGCGATGCTTTTTTTGGCCAAATCGATTTGCTCGCCAGCTTCGTTACTCAATTTCTCTCGGTGTCGACTTGTGCGCTGTTCTTGCTCACCGTTTGCCTGGTTGATTTTTATCGCAAAGAGTTCAATACCTAATGCGGCGTTCAGAGCGGCCTTTCT
>CBDTWQ010000077.1:0-7377 GCA_965364115.1 uncultured Gammaproteobacteria bacterium
ATACGCCTGAGAGGATTATGAAAAGGTATGTAGGCCGGGCAGTTGTCGAAAGAGTGCAAGAAAGTTGAAGAGCTTTTGAATGTAATAAAATAGGATTGACTCCTATTTTTTTCTGAATTTGGGTTGCGTTGATGATAGTTGACTTGTGCTTGAGGCACTCTACTTTCAACGAGTTGGTATTATTGACGGGCACAGCTTGATTGCTGTAGTTTCGATTGACGGATATGAAATTTGTTAACCCAAAGGGGAAAGTAATGGACAAAGATTCTAGAATCCGAGAGGCCTTGAACCGGATTATAGATGTTTTTATTAAGCGACCGGTAAAAGCGCTCAGCACTCAAAATGCAACGGCCATCATTAAGGACGGAATGACTTGTAATTTTACCCAAGGGGAGATGACTGCCGTCATGGACATGCCTGAGATTATGGGTGGCGATGGCGCTGGCCCAACGCCCGGTTTCTATGCCCGCGCTGGCATTGCTGGATGTGTGTCCATGGGAATAAAGCAGGCAGCAATTATGGCAGGCGTTGTTTTCGACACCGTCACTGTTGATATTGAAACAGATTTTGACGACGGCGCCTCGATGGGTTTAGGCACCGCTAATGCAGCGCCACTAGAAACGCGCTTGGCCATTCGAGTCGAGACTGATTTACCCGAGCCTGAAGCATCCGCCTTGATCGAAAAAGCACTCAGCATTGATCCATGGTATTTGGCGCTTCGCGACGCTCAAACGGTTAAATTAAACGTGACTGTGGGCGAGTGAAGCCGGAATAGGGAGTCAACGATGGATGCAAAACTTCAATTTAGGGTGCAGCGATACGGATGGGATGCGGCGGCTTCCGTTTACGAGAGTGAGTGGCAGCGGCATTTAGCGCCTGCTCAAATAGCGCTGCTGGAAAGGTCTGATGTGCAAACGGGTATGAAGGTCATCGAAACCGCCGCAGGGACGGGTTTGGTCACATTTCCTTCAGCCGATGCCGTTGGCCCGAGCGGCAGCGTTTTGGCAACGGACCTATCAGGTGAAATGGTCAAGTCTGGCAACGCGGCTGCTGAGAAGTTAGGTCTGAGCAACGTTGTGTTTCAGCGAATGAATGCTGAAGCACTGGATTGCGAAAACGAGAGTTTTGACCGCGCTATTTGCGCATTGGGGTTGATGTATATGCCCAACCCAAGGGCGGCCTTAAAAGAAATGAAACGTGTGCTCAAACCGGGAGGGCTCGTTAGCGTCGCTGTTTGGGGTGAGCGAAGGAACTGTGGTTGGGCTGAGATCTTCTCGATTGTGGATTCTCATGTGCATTCTGAGGTGTGCCCTTTATTTTTTGGTCTAGGTTCGATTGGTGCACTCGTGTCTGATATGGAAGGGAGCGGTTTCACCAACGTGCAGGAGCACAGAATTCAATCGGTTTTATCATTTGAAAACCGAGAGCGAGTTATTTCTGCGCTGATCGACGGTGGGGCCATTGCGATGGCAGCGAAGCGATTTGATCCTGCTACTAGGCAAGCTGTTGATGAGGCGTTCCTTGCATCAGTAGACAGGTATCGAAACGGAGAACGATACGAAATCCCGGGCGAGTTTGTGATTGCGTCAGGCTACTCTTGAAGCTTGAATGGAGGGTTCGATAGCGCCTAACTAATAAATTTAGATCAATAGAAATAGAACGGAAGAGTCGTCTATGTGGTCAGACTTGATTCAAAATAATTGAATCTGAAAATACATCTAGCAGTGTGTGATGGCCTCGATTTTTTGGAAGTTAGGCAAGCTCTTGACGGTTTGCGTAAAGGTAGGCCGGACGGTGGTACCCCGCGAGAGCTATGAGACAGATAGCTTTCTTTGAACCTGATTTTTCGCTAGCAGGTTTACGCTGATGTCTCCCATTTTACCTACACATCAGATTGAACTGTGTGCGGTTATAAATTAGTCTCTGCACGGTAAATATTGCATTCCACAAAGGACTCAAAATGGCGGATCAAACCGTAATCAGTTTTAACCGTGATGGTGACCCTAGCAAAGGTTTGACTGACTGGGAGCCGATGCCAGCGGAGAGTTTGGCATCGGGCAATCCCACGCAGCGCGGCCATGAATTCTTTGCTAACGACGATGGCAGTGTTAGTGCCGGTGTTTGGGACTGCACGCCCTACAGCGAAATCAAAGGCCCTTACTCGGTTGATGAGTTTATGGTGTTGCTTGAAGGCTCGCTCGATATAGAACAGCCCGATGGTAGCTCCAGTCATTTTGTCGCGGGCGATAGTTTTGTGATTCCCAAAGGTGCCGTGGTTCAGTGGATTCAAACTGAATACTTACGAAAATATTGGTTTATCTATGACAATGCCGCCGTCGGAAACGGCAGTTTGGACCGCGCGATGCTGGTCGATAGCAACGCTGAGCTGACAAAAGTTGCACTCAATGATGCGGCTCTGTTCTTAAGTGATATCCCCAATATGGGGATGGAAATCGTTTGCCAATCCGCCGATAAAAAAATGACCGCTGGCGTCTGGGATTCAACCGCGATGACTCGTGTTCCCGCCATCATCGAACGTTCAGAACTGATGCATATCATCGAAGGTCGAGGAAAAATAACTAACGCTGATGGCGTTGAATTTCACTTTGAGGCGGGTGACACCTTCTTCGTTCCGGCAGGAATGGGATACCAATGGCACAGCGACGAATATGTCAAAAAGACGTTTTGTAGTTTCACCGCTTAACGCGTTACAGCTGAGTGCCTGAAAGTTTCAGGTCAAAGTCGAGGGGCCAAATCAGAAGGCCCTTAACTTGCTGGCCGGACACTTAACGGTTACGTCCCAAAGTTCTCGTTCAGATTTTTTCGAATATAGTTATCAACGTCTATTCGGGCATTCGCGGCTGAAACTTGCAGTTTGTGGAAAACCGAGCTATTATCGATTGTGAATAGACATAGTAAGCGATAGGACGGATCAAGAGATGAAGACGAATTACGCTACAGGTTTCCTCGAGGCCCGCGGGATTTCGAGTCCAGACGCGATCAGTCAAGCGCTTAAGACCGTGTTAGATAGCATTGATCCGATGATTCACGATGACCCTGTCAGTGGATTTACCGCGCATGAGCAAGCCGTTTTACGCGAGGGTGGTTTACGCCTTGAGCGCACACCGGGGCGTGACCTAGTGGCCGAAGGTGCGGTACGTTTTGCGGCGCTGGTCGAGTCTAGCCTGACGGTTGATCAAGCCGCCCGTCGATTAAAAGTCACACCGGGCCGAGTTCATCAATTACTCTCAAGCAGCGAGTTGTATAGCTACCGTTTGGATAACAAACGACTAATTCCGACGTTTCAATTCATCAAAGACAAACTCGTCCCCAATATTTCGATGGTGAATAAAGGCCTGCCTAGCAGCATGCACGCACTCGGTATATTCAACTGGTATCACCTAGCCAACCCCAATCTGGAAATTGACGCTGAGGATTCTGTTTGCATCACGCCACTCGATTGGCTGACTATAGGGCGGGATCCAAAACCGCTGATCGAGCTAGCTCAACTGCTGTGATTCGGTGCCTAAATTACCCAACAATCCGGTGCTCGAACGACTTCGTGACCTAGAACCTCCCTTACATCGTTTAGAAACGGATGCCCTTTGGCATCGCATCTATCATCGAGCTGGCGCGCATGCGTCGCAATGGAATAGGTTGCGAACCTTCGGGCCGGTCGACTCCCGGTTTGATCACCATTTGAGAGATGCGAAGGGTCAACCTTGTGACCAAGAACGCGGCATTGTCTACCTGGCAGGTGATGCCCCGACTTCGATCGCGGAGGTTTTTCAGGCAAACCGCGAGGTCGATACACTGGATCGTCACCCGTGGCTGGTCTCTTTTCGTCTCGCCAATCCATTGCATCTGCTGGATCTGACCGATGCCTTTGCGGTGAGAGCCGGCGGATCAATCAAAATGATGACCGGCCCGCGTTCTCAGTCGCAAAACTGGTCACGCGGGTTTTATGACGCGTACGACCATATCGATGGCCTTTATTACCTGTCATCCATGACAAATCGGCCGGTGGTCGCGTTGTATGAGCGCGCGTTAAGCCAGCAAGTGTTTCCGGATGAACCGTTGTTTCATCGTAGTCTTGCTGATCCGCTGATGCTGATTCCGATTCAAGAAGCCTGCAAGGATATTGGCTACCACTTGTCACCTAAGACCGTGAGGTGAGCAATTATCAATATTGGATAAAATGATTGAGCCGTCCCTGACGAATAAAGCCTCCTAATTTTTGATCACCCGAAAGCAAGTCATAAGTGTAATTCAAATTAAATGAGTCCGACAAATTCGTCATTAGATAACTGACTAGGCATTCAGATAGCTACGGGTCTTCCTGGGTCTTCCTGGGTCGATTATTGAAAGTGTCGACCGCGCGTTTCAAGAATTGGCATGAGGCTTTTTTGTAATCTGTTCCTCTCGATAAAAATAGCATCAGCAGTCCGTTAATATTTTGGTTAATTCCGCGTTCACAGGACGAACGGAAAGTGCAGCCCGCTATGTGGGGGATCTGAAAGGGCAGACTTATCTGGGTGAAGATGATTTTGTGGCTTCAATTGATCATTTGCTAAATCTGACAAAAAACCTTGTAACCACAGCGCCTCGGGTTAAGCTTTTTGCTACCTGACCGCAACCGCCGAAGAGTGACGTAAGTGTCCCGAATTACGCTTCCGGTCGAGGCTTGCCTCGACCGTTTGAAAGAACACCTTAGCCAGCGCGATGAAGTCGTTTTGCAGGCACCGCCGGGTGCGGGTAAAACGACATTGGTGCCGCTCGCCTTGCTCGATGCTCCTTGGCTTGGAAAACAGAAAATCTTGATGCTGCAACCACGCCGAATCGCGACTAAAAATGCGGCGCTGCGGATCGCCAGCCTGTTAGGCGAAAAGCCTGGGCAGACGGTTGGTTATCGGATGCGTCTTGAATCTAAGGTCAGCCGCCAAACCCGTATCGAAATCATCACCGAGGGCGTGCTGACTCGAATGCTGCAGCATGACCCGTCACTCGCGGGGGTGGGTCTGATCATCTTCGACGAGTTCCACGAACGCAACCTAGATTCAGATCTGGCATTGGCGCTCGCGCTTCGAGGTCGTGCGCTGTTCCGCAACAGGGCTGATGCCGACACAATGCCCCTGAAGATTCTAATCATGTCCGCGACGCTTGACAGCGAAGCCGTAGCTGCGTTGCTTCAGGATGCACCCATCGTGACCGCCACCGGCCGACAGTATCCGGTTGACATCATCTATGGTCGGGCGACAACGACTGCTGACGACCCTGTTCGGCGCATGCTGTCAACACTCCAGCAGGCCATCATTGACAATCCGCAAAGCAGCCTATTGGCGTTTCTGCCAGGGCAGGGTGAAATTCGGCGCTGCACTGACCTATTGGCCGACTGGCTCGGATTAAAACAAATGCGCGACATTCGGCTATACCCGCTTTACGGCAACCTGCCACTGGCCGAACAACAGCGCGCCATCGTCGCTTTGCCAGAGCACCAGTCGACCGATCGTAAGGTGGTGCTGGCGACCAATATTGCAGAGTCGAGTCTGACCATTGAGGGCGTCGATGTGATTGTCGATTCGGGGTTAGAACGCGTCTCGCGATTTGACCCTGCGACCGGCATGAGCCGTCTGCATACGCTGCGAATTTCTGCGGCCTCCAGTCAACAGCGGGCGGGCAGAGCAGGGCGCCTCAGGCCAGGCAAATGTTACCGTCTGTGGTCCGCAGAGCAGCAATTACAACTGAACGCCCAAGCCAAGGCTGAAATCTTGCAGGCTGACCTCGCACCGCTGGCACTACAATTGCTCGAATGGGGCATCAACGACCCCACCGAGCTATGCTGGATGGATCCACTTCCGCCAGGTCATTGGGGTCAAGCTCTCGACCTGCTGGCGCGACTCGGCGCGCTGGATCAAAGTCGGGCGGCGCCAACGCTGAGCCCGCAGGGGCATGCGATGAGTGCACTGCCGGTGCATCCAAGGCTTGCGCATCTATTGCTAAAGGGCGCTGAAATTGGCTGCACCCATCAAGCCGCCTTGCTCGCCAGCCGGTTGTCGGATCGCGACCCGTTTAATCAACCCGATATCGCTCGCTCGCTCGACTTTCTGACAGATGAAACGCCTTGCCCAGCACAACACCGCGGCTGGCTGGAACGAACTCGCCAGCTAGCCCGACAACTCGAGCAAGACCTCGGTCGTTTAGCAAAGCCACGCAACACTATTTCTTGCCTTCTATCTAGTGAACAGCTGCCGGGGTTATTGTTGGCATTTGCCTATCCAGATCGGATTGCGCGAAGACGACAATCAGACGGATACCAACTCGCTAACGGTCGCAGTGCTAACCTAGCTAGTGGACATTACCTGAGTAAAAACCTGTGGTTGGCGGTCGCCGAAACCAGCGGCATCGCCGGTGGCAAGGGGGAGGTGATTCGAGCCGCCGCAGCGCTCGACGAATCGTTGTTTGACGGCCTCTTAGCACCTCTGCTTAGCACTGAAACATTCACTGATTGGGATCGGAACTCGAATCGGTTTATTGCGGAATCGCAAACCAAAATTGGCGCGCTGATGCTGCGTAAAAAGAAACTCGAGTCAGTGCCGGAGGGGTCGAAAAACAAGGCATTGATCCGATATCTACGAACGGAAGAACTCCGACCGCTACCGTGGCAGGCACAACACCGGCAGTGGTGCGCGCGGGTTTGCCTGTTGCGCACTATTGAAAGCCATTCGAGCTGGCCGGATCTCAGCGATGCCGCACTGCTCGGCAGCCTCGACGAATGGCTGGCCCCTTATCTTGACCCGGTGACCAAATTACAAGACCTGAAGCATCTTGAGCTGACGAAGATATTCGAGGCGCAACTTAGCTGGGAAGAGAAAAAACGTTTAGATGAGTTGGCGCCATTGCGATTAACCGTGCCGTCCGGATCGTCAATCGCAATCGACTACCTGCAATCACCACCGGTGCTCGCGGTCAAACTGCAGGAAATGTTTGGTTGTGAACAAACCCCCAGCATTGCCAATGGCCAGGTTGAACTGCTGCTGCACCTGTTGTCGCCAGCCGGCAGGCCGCTGCAGATCACCCAAGACCTGGCCGGCTTCTGGCGTCAGGGATATCATGATGTGAAAAAGGAAATGAAAGGTCGCTACCCCAAGCATCCTTGGCCGGATGACCCGCTTTGCGCGATTGCAACCCGAAAAACGCGCCGCAAACTCGAAGGCAAATGAGAAGTTAAACAATCGAGCTGAGTCAAGGGACACTCACGCTAAATAAGCAGTTCCGAGAGCAGTACACCTAATGGATTCACAAAGGTTTTGGACTGGTGGTTTTGGCGCGAGGGGTGAAATTACTCGTAAATATCTTTACGGTGACCAACTCGCAATA
>CBDTWQ010000078.1:0-7278 GCA_965364115.1 uncultured Gammaproteobacteria bacterium
GTTTGATTTGGGACAGTATACCTATTAAGGCGAAAACACCTTAATAGGTATACTGTCCCACTTTTTCTAAACAAACGATAAAATCCAGTCTCGAACTTTGCGAGCGTTGTCGGAAAGCGGCTGGGACTTTGACCAAACCAGGTAGATACCTCTGCCAGTTTGCCAGGCCCAGTCTTCGCGTGCGGCGAGCAGCTTGCGGTCGATCAGGTCGCGGACGATGTGTTCCCAACCAAAGGCGAAGCCTTCGCCGGTTTGGGCGGCTTGCAGGACTAGTGCGTAGTCATTCAGGCGCATGCCTTCAGACACCTGAATGTTGTCGACCCCGTGGTGTTCGAACCACTGTTTCCAGGTGGGGCGCATTCGGACGGGTTCTTCGAGGTGAATCAAGCGTTGATCTAGCAAGTTTGAGATCGCGCGCAACGGCGCCGCTGAATGCAACACCTGCGGGCTGGCGACTGGAAAAATGACTTCATCGGCGATCTTTTTAGCATCGCATTTTGGCCAGTTACCATCGCCAAGTCGCACTGCGATGCTGATATTCTCGGCATCGAGATCAGGTTCGTGCACGCTGCTTTGTAAGCGTAGATCTATCTCAGGATGGAGGTCGCGCAGTGTGTGCAGCTTGGGCATCATCCAGTAATGGGAAAACGCCGAAGATGAATTGAGCGTCACATAGTCGGAGCGGCCCATGTTATGCACGGCTTCTGCGGCGCTTTCGATGCCGCGCAGCGCTTGTGAGACATCGGCGTAAAAGCGCAGTCCTGCATTGGTCAGATTGATCTGACGATGGCCACGATCGAAGAGCCGAACATTTAGCGAGTTTTCTAGTTGTTTGATTGCAGCGCTAACCGAGGGCTGCTGCATGCCTAATTCATCGCCCGCAAGAGTAAAAGAGCCCAGTCGGGCAGCGGCTTCAAAAACAAACAAATTACGCGGTGAGGCGATGAGTTTTAGTGTTTTACGCATAGATGTAGTCTATGTGATTGATCAAAATTCTCAAGGGTTACAAGGCGTTTTTACAGGTTTATGATCGAGGCTTCTTATTGTCTATCTCGATTCTATGGCCCGTCGAACCCGCAAAGCACGCAGAGCCCGCCCCGGCGAAGAAGTTTTCGGCGCGGTAAAAGCATCGCCCTACATTAAACGGAAACTCTCTTTTTTCGATCTGCTCGATGAAGAAGAGCTAGTCAAACTCGACATTCAGGTCGACTGGATGCTGGAAAATATTGGTTTCGCCTTTCGAGACGATCCCGAGGCGATTCGCATCTGGCGCGAGGCCGGCGTTAAAATGGTGGGTGACAAGGTTTTCGCCGATGCCGTTTGGGTGCGTGAGCAATGTGCCAAAGTTCCCAGCGAATTTACTCAACTCGCGCGTAACCCAGAGCGCTCAGTAAGGATAGGCGGGCGCAATCAAGTGTTTGCCCCGATCTACGGCGCACCATTTGTGCGCGACCTCGAGGGCGGACGTCGTTATGCCACCTTCGATGATTTTGAAAAGTTGTTGAAGCTCACTTATCTGCATCCGAATTTGCACCATAGTGGGTTAGTGATTGCCGAGCCTACCGACCTGCCGGTGTCGAAGCGTCATCTTGACATGGTCTATGCCCATATGACCTTGAATGACAAACCCCACCTAGGTGCGATTACCGAAAAGAGCCGTGCGCAGGATAGTGTCGATATGGCGGAGATTCTGCATGGCAAGGAAACCATGGATAACCATGTGGTGATCATGGCGAACGTCAACACTAACTCGCCGTTGTTGATCGACCGTGTGGTCACCGAAGCGATTCAAGTCTATTCATCGCGTGGACAGGCAATGGTGATTACGCCATTTATTCTGACCGGTGCGATGGGCCCGGTGTCGACCGCCGCGGCAATTGCCCAGGCGATGGCCGAGGTGATGATTTGCTGTGCTTTTGGTCAGTTGGTGCGCCCCGGAGCACCGTTTGTGATGGGCAATTTTCTGTCGTCGATGAGTCTCAAATCTGGCGCGCCTACCTTCGGCATGCCGGAACCGGTGTTATCCAATTACGTGATCGGGCAAATGGCTCGTCGGCTAGGGTTGCCGTTGCGTTGCGGTGGTTCTTTGACCGCCTCCAAAATCGAAGACGCGCAGTCCGCCTATGAAAGTGCCGACTCGATGCATTCGACCGTGCTGGCGGGTTCAAACTTCACCATGCATGCGGCAGGTTGGCTCGAAGGCGGCCTCACCACTGGTTTTGAAAAATTAATTATGGATGCGGATCGTCTCGGCAGTTATCAGAAGGTGATGGCGGGTCTCGATCTGAGTGAAGATCAGTTTGCCCGTGATGCGTATCAGGCGATTGAACCGGGCGGTCATTTTCTTGGGTCAGAACACACCTTGCGCCACTACCAGACCGCTTTCTACGATGCCGAGCTGAGCGATAGTGACAACGTCGAAAGCTGGGTAGAAAAAGGTGGCCATGACATGCGCAAGCGGGCCTTCGATAAATGGAATCGAATGTTGGCTAATTATCAAGCACCTCCGATTGACTCGGCGAAGAAGGAAGCACTCGAGGATTATGTTGCTCGGCGAAAGACCGAGATACCCGATGCCTGGTATTGAACAATGAGTTTGTTACCAGCCAACCAAACAAACCAAGAACTAGCTAAGTTAAAGAGGGAAACTCGATGCCCGAGATCGTTAAAGAAGACAGCACCGATGCGAAACTACCCAGCCATGCCAAGGTCGTCATCATTGGTGGCGGTGTGGTTGGCTGCTCGATCCTATTTCATTTGGCTAAATTTGGCTGGAAGGACACGGTGTTGTTGGAGCGTGATGAGCTGACGTCAGGCTCAAGCTGGCATGCGGCAGGGCAGATTCATACGATCAGCTCGGATCCCAACATCTCACGTTTGCAAAGCTACACCATCGGCCTCTACAAAGAGATTGAAGAGCTGTCAGGACATTCCGTTGGTTTGCATCTGACCGGTGGTTTCTATTTGGCCTCGAACAAGTCTTGGTATGATTATCTTAAACGCGAACGCTCGAAAGCGCGTTACATGGGTTTGAACCAAGAGTTTATCTCTCCTGAAGAAGTGGCCAGACGTCATCCATTGATTGACCCCAAATATTACTATGCGGCCTTGTGGGATGACCAGGATGGGGACCTTGATCCATCCGGCACGACCTATGCTTTCGCCAAAGCGGCGCGCCATTATGGCGGGCGCTATTTCACCCACACCGGCGCCACGCAAACACAACAGCGGGCAGACGGCAGCTGGGACGTGACAACCCCTAAAGGCGTGATCAATGCTGAGCATCTGGTCAATTGTGGCGGTCTCTGGGCGCGCGAAGTTGGGCAGATGGCTGGTTTGTCGCTGCCGGTTCAGCCGATGGAACATCATTATCTGTTGACCGAGCGAATCGATGAAGTCGCCAATTTTGGATCGCGCCTGCCTTGCGGATTTGATTACGAAGCAAACCTCTACTTTCGCCAGGAACGCGACGGCATGTTGCTTGGCACTTATGAGCCGAAAGGCACCCCCTGGAAAGTGGAGGGCACGCCGTGGGATTTCGGACATGAATTGTTAAATCCTGATTTGGAACGCATCGCCGACCGTCTTGAACTTGGGTTCGAGCGCATTCCGGCCCTTGGCAGCGCCGGTATTCGTCAAACTATTAACGGACCTTTTACTTTTGGCCCAGACGGTAACCCGATGATCGGACCGGTCCCTGGGATGAAAAATTATTGGTGCGCGGTGGGTGTCATGGCGGGGTTTTGTCAGGGCGGCGGCGTGGGTCTGACAATGGCCGAATGGATGATCGATGGCGAACCGTCAATCGATGTTTGGGCGATGGACGTGGCGCGCTTTGGCGATTGGGCGTCACCCGATTGGGGCACGGTTAAATCGACTGAAAACTATGAGCGTCGATTCGTCATGACCTTTCCCAACGAAACCCTGCCGAAAGGCCGTCGTCAGCAAACCACGGCGCTCTATGACCGCCTGATCGCCAAAGGTGCGCGGATGGGTCAGGCGTTTGGACTGGAAAATGCCCTTTGGTTTGCCGACAACCCCGATGACGCCTTTGAAGATCCCACCTTCGAGCGCAATCGCTCTCACCCTTATGTGGCCCGTGAAGTTAAAGCCGTGCGCGAAGGCGTTGCCGGCATCGAGATCGCAAACTTTGCTAAACATGTGATTAAAGGCGTTGGCGCCCGCGCCTGGCTTGATAACCTCATGGCGGGGCACATTCCCGAGGTTGGGCGCATTGCGTTGACTCCAATGCTCACCGAGAAGGGCCGGCTTTATGGTGATCTGACGGTGGCCTGTCTGGGAGAAGAGTACTTCATGCTGTTTGGTTCGGGCGCGATGCAAGATGCTCACAGCCGCTGGTTTGCACACAGTTTGCCGGAAGGTGTTACTCATGAAAATCAGACTGGTGACTGGCATGGCGTCGCCTTGTCAGGGCCGAAATCGCGCGAACTGTTGTCTCGCATATGTCGTGATGACGTCTCGGCTGATGGTTTCAAATTCCGCGACAGTCGCCAAACTTTTGTTGGGGGCGTACCGGTGGTGCTCAACCGCTTGAGTTTTTCAGGTGAGCTGGGTTACGAAATTTATTGTCGCCCGCAATATTTGATCCGCCTTGCGGAGGCAATTGAAGATGCCGGTGCCGATTTGGCCTACCGTTGGTATGGCGCCCGAGCGTTAATGAGCCTGCGGCTGGAAAAAGCCTGGGGTGCCTGGGGCCTTGAATTCCGACCTGATTTTAATGCAATTGAATCCGGTATGGAGTCCTTCATCGATTGGAGTAAAGACTTTGTCGGCAAGCAAGCCACATTGAAGTTTAAGCAGCAAGGCGTTAGCCGACGCTTAGTCACATTGACGATTGAGACGCCTATCGATGTGTCGCTAGACGAAGCGATTTTGAAAGAGGGCGATGCCGTGGGTTATGTCTCATCCGGTGGTTACGCTCATCACTTGGGTCAATCAATGGCGATGGGCTACGTCAGCACTGAACATGCCGCACCAGGCACTGCGCTCGAAGTTGAAATTCTAGGAAATCAATATCCAGCAGTAGTTCAGAGTAGGGCCCTCTATGACCCACAAGGTGTGCGCATGCGCAGTTAGCAATCTGGCGTGCGATGATTGCAGCGTTAGTTTGGGCGTTAAAAACTCACCCATTCGGTGACGCGCGTTTTATGTGTTCCGGTGGAAAAGGATATAAAGGGAGCCCACTTTCAAATCTTTGCTAAAAGACGATGAACGCCTTTTGCATCACGACAGTTTTTCGATCAGTGTGACTCGATTACCTGAGAAACGATTCGATAGATCTTGTAAGGGTTTGAAGATTTCCTCTCATCTAGTCTGCATCAACTTAAGTTTTGAGAGCGGGTGTCCCAGTTGCTTTGTGCGATCAGAGGTCGGTTTTCAAGTATTACGCAAAAAGGCGGGGGACTGGGTTGGAGTTCGCGGATTGATATGGATGAAACCCGAGTACAAGTCTTAAACGAGCCGGGGAAATCAGCACAAAGCCAATCGTATATGTGGGTGCAGAAAGGCGGCCCGTCCGATAAACTGGGGGTTCTGTTCAACTACAAACCGAGTCGCTCGACGGCGACGGCGGATAGTTTACTGCAGAACTACCAGGGCGCCTTGATGAGTGATGGCTATGCGCCATATCGAATTGTCGCAGCCACGCGGGGTCTCACTCACTTGTGTTGTTGGGCACATGCCCGACGAAAGTTTATGGAAGCGAAGAAAGCGCAGCCGAAAGGCAAAACGGGCAAGGCCGATATGGCGATCACTCAGGTCGCTAAACTATACGCGATCGAAAGACAGGAAAAAGACAGCGATGCCGCTGCGCGGCATCGTGTCCGACAAGACATAAAGTCCGCCGATCCTCACGGATGCCCCTGTTCGCATTCATCCGCAGACTGCACGAACAGTCAGATCGTTACCATATCGCTTTGGGCGGCAAAAATAGCGGCTTAAGGCTGGATAATGGACTAATATGAGGTAGTTTATAAATCAAACCAATAAGTTACCTTGGTCCGACCCGGTTGCGCTCATTTGTATAATCGCTGGGAGAAAGGAGGCAATGTGCCACATTTAGATACCATCGTGAGGATTGCTGATATTCTTCATGTTGCCCTGGATGAACTGGCAGGGCGACAGGAACCGTCACAGGATTTAAAGATCAGGAACTACCAGTTACGTCAGCTTTGCCAACAATGCGATATCCTGCCTGATGCCGACCAACAAGCCTTAATCGTCATGATGGACAGTTTGGTGAAGAAATCAGATGTGACAAGAGTCACCAGCAAGTTGGCGCACGGCTAACCCATTACAGTGAGGAACCCCACCATGCAAGCAGCTAAACAAGAAGCGCTCAACACCATCAACCAACTGCCAGAAAATACCGACATGGACGAGATTATGTACCGGCTTTATGTGCTGGATAAGATCAGAAAGGGGCAGGAAGCGGTGGAACAGGGCAAAACCATAACCAGCGAGGAACTCAAGCGGGAAATCGATTCATGGTGACGTGGTCGGAACTAGCCAAGGCTGATTTACGTTCCATCCATGATTTTATTGCCCACGACTCGAAACACTACGCCAAGAAGGTAACTCAGGATATTCGGGAGAAAACGGATGTGCTGGACGAACTATCGAAGGTTGGTAAGAAAGCACCGGAATTAAATAATGATGCCGTCAGGGAGCTATCGCTGTATTCCTATCGGATTATTTATGAGATCAAAAATCAGGACGTTTTTGTGCTGGCCGTGGTACATAAACGGCGGGATTTGAAGGGGGTGGGTATTGAGAGGTAGGATTGGCCAATTGAGGATGGATATACTGCCTCGATAATGTCTGCATGTCGCCAATGCAAACGAATAAAGCCGCTCCCATCCAGCTGGAAAAATAAATGATCATCATGGTTTGACTGCTCCTCATCTAACAACCATTCGTCATCACGATCATCGGGATTCTTGTATCCCATTTCGTCCAAACCATGAATAGGCTGCACACCAAAATTAGAGCTAAATTCTAAATAGTCAATTGCTTTAAAACTCAGTGAAACAGGCACAAGTCACCAAGAAAAAACGCCTAAAACCCAAAGAACCTAGTTCGGCTTGAATCAATTTCAGATTATTTAGAAGCAAGGTTCTAGAGTGCTTTTAGAGCGGGTGTCCCTATTAACTTGCCCCATAATGCTCTCAGAGCCTGTCAATCACACCCTAAAGGTCATCCAGCGGGCTAGAGGTTTTGCCGTTAGAGAAATTAGCCAAATGCGTATAAATCATAGTT
>CBDTWQ010000079.1:0-7225 GCA_965364115.1 uncultured Gammaproteobacteria bacterium
GCCGGCGGTTTCGTGACTAGCCTGTTGGTTGCTGCGGTGATGCTGAGCTTAATCAGCTTTGCTCCGCCAGTTGCAGCCACCACCCAACACGATCAAAAGTCCGCAGCCGAGCTGATTGGGGAAGTTCTAGCGACCGATTCTTTCGGCGATGAAAAAACCATTCAAATGTGGCGGATTAACTGGTTCGGCTTAGATGAAGAAGATGAGGAAGCCACTTTGTTCCCCGAATGGCTAATCGATTTTCTGGAAGCGTTGACGAATAATACCAGTTGGTTCGATGGTATTGGCGTTGCTGCGGGCCTGGTCAAGATAGCTCTGATATTTACTTTTGTTTTTATTGTGTTTTACCTGTTGCGGCGCTATCGCGGACCCTTGGCCATGTTTCGGCGACCGGTACGCGTGGTTGACCCGCCCAAGACTTTGTTTGGTCTTGACTTGCGCCCCGAAAGCTTGCCAACGGATGTGCCAGTTGCGGTGATGGAACTATGGCAAAAAGCACAAAGCCGAGAAGCATTGAGCTTGCTCTACCGTGCTTCATTATCGCGCTTGATCGAAAAATATAGCATCCGTTTTGAAGCTAGCCATACCGAAGTGGAATGCGCGCGATTGGTCGACCAGCGAGGTGTTGACTCGCTCAGCCACTATTTCAACGGGCTCACCTTAGTCTGGCGCAACCTAGCCTACGGACACCAGCTGCCGACCACTGATAGCGTCGTGGAATTATGCGCTGATTGGCAGCAGGAGATGTCGAATGCGACAGATTAAGCCGTCGATTAAGCCGGTTGTCGGACTGTTGGCGATTATTGCTGTTGGACTAGTGCTCTACTTGAGTATTGAGTTTTATGACGAAAAACAAAAGTCGACCTGGAGTGCCGAGGCACTGAGTAACCCTTATCTTGCGGCGCATCGGTTCCTTGAGCGCAGTGAAATTAAAGTCATAGATGCGGATAATCTACTGAGTCTTGAGACGCTGAGCGAGAACAGCACATTGTTTATTAGTGACTCTAATCGAGTGGTGCGGGCCGAACAATTAGAGCAACTAAAAAGCTGGATCGAAAGAGGTGGCAATCTGATTTACGCCGCCAATTCAACCTCGCATGATGAAGATTTGCTGCTCGAAAATTTCAATCTTACCGTTGAATGGCGAGACGATGACGATGAGTTGGAGTTTGATCGTCGATCAATGGGCGAAATATTAAGAGACTACAACCGGCAAATCAGAGAGGGAAAAAAACCTGACGAAATTAATCAATCTTTCACTCAAGAAACTTTACCAATGCGGGTTAAATTTGATGATGCGATTGATTCACTCGAGGTTGCTTTCAAGCAAGATCGAGTATTGAGCCATCCATCGATGTTCGAGGCTGATGAGACCAGTGAAGGGCCCCAACCCACCGGTTGGTCGAACTCCGCGCATGGCGTTCATCTGCTGCAGTTTGATCTGGGTGAAGGTTTACTAACATTCGTTTCTGATCCAAGCATTTGGACTTCTCATCGAATTGACGAGTTTGATCATGCTTATTTGCTATGGCTGCTGAGTAACTCAGGTGATAACTTCGTGATTCTTAGGCCGGTGGTTCAACAGGGCCTTTTCACCCAAGTGTTGGCCAACGCCAGTGAACTGTTGATTGCAATTTTGATTATGATCGTTGCCTGGGTTTGGCACGCAGGTCACCGATTCGGTCGAATAATGCCAGACAGACGAATGGGTGCTCGTGCAATCACAGAGCATTTCTCCACCATCTCACTTTACCTCTGGCAACGCCGTCACCGCGATTACCTAATAGAGCCGCTGCGACAAAAAGTTTTACGTCGGGCTAGCATGACCTTGAGTGGTTATGACGAGGCCGACGATTCCCTGAGATATCAACTCATTGCCAAGCACATTGGCCTCGAACCTGCCATGGTGATAAGTGCGATGGCGACCACTGACTTTAATGAATCCACTTTTGTTCACGCAGTCAAACTTTTAAAACGGATTGAGCAATCACTATGAATGATCAAACGACATCAACGACCACCGTTTCGGCGGCCATCGAAACTTTGCGCGAGCACGTCAATAGCCGTCTGATCGGGCAATCGCAGGTGGTCGATCAAGTATTAATTGCGTTGCTGGCGGGTGGGCATGTGCTGGTTGAAGGCGTGCCGGGGCTCGGCAAGACTTTGTTGGTGCAAGCACTAGCAGCCGCTATAGGTGGTGACTTTAAACGCATTCAGTTCACCCCTGATTTGATGCCGGGTGATGTCACCGGCCACGTGATCTTCGATATGTCTAAAAACGAATTTGTGCTTAAGCAAGGTCCTGTTTTTACCAACTTGCTGCTGGCCGATGAGATCAATCGGGCTCCGGCAAAAACACAGGCTGCACTGCTCGAAGTGATGCAAGAGCACCAGGTAACGCTGGATGGCGAGTCGATGCCGGTGGGCGACCCGTTTATGGTCTTAGCGACACAAAACCCAATCGAACAAGAAGGTACCTATGCCTTGCCCGAGGCTGAACTAGACCGTTTCTTAATTAAGATCGATATTGACTACCCGCAAGCAGAAGACGAGATCTTGATCGCAACCCGGTCCTCTAGTTCAATTGATTCGAAGGAGTCAGCCGAACCTTTGCAGTTGCTCGATGTTTTGGCCGCACAAGCTCAAAGTAACTCGATTGAAGTCGATGACAAGGTCGCGGAGTATGCGGTTAACCTGGTCAGGGCCACACGGGGCACAACCTTATTACGCCATGGCGCTGGGCCGAGGGCGAGCATCGCGTTGCTTCGTTGTGCCAAGGCGCTGGCCTTGATTAATGGAATGAATTTTGTCACCCCCGACGAAGTTAAAGCGATGGTGTTGCCGGTGCTGAGGCATCGAGTGATTTTGGCGCCCGAGGTCGAAATCGATGGAATGTCGGTTGATGCAGCGTTGCAAAATCTATTAGACAAAGTTAACGCGCCGCGCAGATGAGGCCATCGCTCCACCTACTCGCTTTGCTGGGCCTGTGTGTTGGGCTAGCTTTGTTGTTGGCGATCGCTGAAATACGTGATTGGAATGCAGCTCCTCAGTTAAGAGTTATGTTCTGGTTGGGGCTAATGTCGATTCTCCTATTGGCATTTTGGGATGCGTTATTTTTTCGTCGACCCGAGTTGCAAGCCAACCGAACAGTGGCGAGTAATCTCGCATTGGGTGTCAGTCAAAAAGTCACGATTGATATCAGTCATCAGGAACCGCGAAAAATTAATTTCTCGTTGATTGATTCTCCGTCTGACCAACTTGAGATGGAAGGGCTGCCGGTTGAGCTTGCGCTTAAACCTCAGGAAAAGGTGGGATTGATTTACCGAGTCAAAGCGAAACAAAGAGGACGCGCAGAATTTGGTCGAATTGGCTGCCGAGTGACCTCCAATTGGACACTTTGGCAAAAAAATTATGAGTTTGGCGAGCCACAATCAATCAAAATTCATCCCAATTACAAACCCCTGTTTCGCGCTTCGATTGGTGGTATCGATCAAATCAACGCTGACTTGGGCCTGCAAAAACATCAACGCCGTGGTGAAGGCACTGAGTTCGAGCAATTGCGTGATTTTCGGGTCGGCGATGCATTGCGCCAGATTGACTGGCGTGCATCAGCCAAATTTCGCAAACCAATATCACGAGACTATCAGGAAGAGCGTGATCAGCAGATCATTTTTCTCCTCGACTGTGGTCGCCGGATGCGCACTAGAGACGGCAAAATTAGCCATTTTGATCATGCACTTAACGCGTTGCTGATCTCGGCCTTTGTTGCATTGCGTCAAGGCGACAGCGTTGGCTTGCTGAGTTTTGCGGGGCAATCTCGATGGGTGGCTCCAGTCAAAGGGCAGAGTCAGATCACTCGATTATTGGAACAGATTTATGATCTAGATAGTTCAACCTCGACCAGTGATTACCTCGAAGTGGCGCAACAATTGATGGCTCGGCAAACACGGCGCTCGATGATCGTGATGATCACCTCGTTGGAACCCCAGGATAGGCAAGACTTAACCAGCGCAGCCAATCTTTTATCGAAACACCACTTGGTTATGATTGCGTCGATGCGCCCACATGCGATTGACGATACTTGTGCGAGTGAAGTCACGTCGGTGGATGACGCATTAAAATATTGTGCGGTGACGCGTCATCTTCAGAACCAAGACTCGTTGTTTGCCGAGTTGCGCAGCCGAAACGTGATTGTCGCCGATAGTTCGCCGGCGATGATGCACTCGGCGCTGATAAACGAGTATATGTCGCTGAAGCGCAGTGGTGCTATCTAGCCCGTTTGGGTTGGCTCTAAGTGGCACATCACCAGTTAAGCAAAATCTACGATCATCGCCGCGTGGTCACTCAGTGAATCACGTCGGTTAGGCTTGAGTGGGTCGACTCCCCAGACGTACTCAACTTTGCACAATGCGTCGGTGACGTCGGGGCTGCAAAAAGCTTGATCGAGCCGGAACCCGTTATTGCGATGTGAAAACCAGCTGTATTCCCGTCGCGCGCCGTGCAAATGACGAAAGCAGTCGAACCAGCCGTGGCCTTCGATGTCGTGCATCCATTGATCTTCACGCTTGAAGAAGACTTTTGATTCAGGTGCTTCGTCGATCCCTCGTTTGCCACAGTTGCTGTCGCCAATCACAAGCCCGGGCCCTAAGTTCCAAGCCTTAATCAAGCGGTTTATTGAATCCATAAAGGGATACTTCAATTTGGGGTGGGTGTAGTTGGGAATGTGCATCAAGCCTAGGGTGAGTGAAGGCTGGCTCTCGATTTGAGCCAGAATCCAGCGCTCATGGAGACTCGGCATGCGAGCTTTTCGAATCGCTTTGAGCGGGTAACGGCTCGCTAGCAACAAAGCATTCTTGGCGGGGAATTCTGAATTGACGTGGCTAATTTGGTGTTCGAAACCCGCTGCCGCCAGTTGCTCCGCAAGCCATTGACTGGCGGGGGTTCCGCGAAATTCAGAAAGACCGATCACCTGCGGCTGCCAAGCCATCAGTTGGCTCAAAATGCCTTCGATGCGTTTGCCGCCGCCGGCGCGAATGTTCCATGAAACAATCCGACTTAAGGGGAGAGAAGCTGAAATTTTTAGACCTAAACGCAGCTGATTTTTGAGTACGCACACGCCATTTTTATTTTAACTCAACTTCGACGAAAACGAACTCGTGGTCGTTCAGGTTAACCACATTGTGTTCCACCCCTGCCTTGCGTGCATAGGATTGACCACTCACCAATTCTGCCAGTGAGGTGCCTTGTTTGCTTTCGATGGTCAGCGTGCCGGTGGTTTGCGGGATCACCACATAATCAAGCGCATGGCGATGCCAGGTGGTTTCGGCACCGGCTGAAAAGCGCCACTCGGTTACGATCACGCGTTCGTTCTCTAACTGCAGTTGAGGGGTTGCAATGGGTCGTTTAGTGGCGGGTTTAGTCATGGGCGGTGATGGTTTCCTGCCAAAGGTTGTAGCGCGCATCTGCGTCCGCGAAGCATTGTCTGACATTCTCGATTTGCCACGGCCTTTCTTCTAGCGCTTCATGTTCCCACTCGCTGCGAGCTTCCTTTGGTTCAAAAAAATCGCCACGGTAGACGTGAATAGCGGATGTCAGTTTGCCAATCGGGTTGGCCACCGAATGAATGATATGGGTGCCTAGGGTTGCTACCTCGCCGGTTCCTAAGGTTTTGGCTGCTACAGCCTCGATACTATTCTTGTTCCGTTTCCAGAATATATTGTCTTCACGACCCGCATAAATTCCGATGATCGCTGACATATTATGATTGTGCGGCATTAGGTTCATATAAGGCGCCCAGACGAAATTGATGATCGTCAGGTCGGGCGAATGATAGAGGGTTGAAACACCGGCTTTTTGAGGTTCGCCCAGACCAGCAACGATCGCGGTGGGTTGCGAGACGGCAGCCGCCACTACTTCGCGCAAATCGGCTTGTCCCGAAGCGTTCGCGACAAGGCAGTCTTGAATGAACTGTTGTTGGTCAAAGGTACTCATCCGAACCACCATAACAAATGCGAAATCCAGTTGTCGACTGCTGATATTGGAAAAGCGTTGCTATTCTGCGATGGCGTTGGTACAAAACCTCTTTAGTCGTTGCCATATTTCAGACCATGCCCGGAAAAATTTTCAGCTTCTCAGATGCGCGCGAATATGCGCGTCGTCGTATGCCGCGAATGACTTTTGACTATATCGATGGTGCCGCCATCGATGAAAACGCCTGTCGCTTGAATGTCGAGAAATTGGATCAAATTCGATTAATGCCTCGCGTCTTGATTAATGTTGAAAAGCGAGTTTTGAGCAAAACTTTATTCGGTAAACAATGGGCCATGCCCTTCGGAATTGCGCCGATGGGTATGTGTGACCTTACCTGGCCCGGCGCCGACGCGATGCTGGCGCAAGCGGCGCTGGAATACAAAATTCCACTGGTGCTGTCGACCATGGCCTCTAGCGATATCGAAGTTACCGCTGAGCGCACGCGCTCGGATGCCTGGTTTCAGCTCTATGTGGGCCAATCCGAAGACGTGGCTTTTGACCTAGTGCGACGGGCTGAAGCGGCGGGTTATAAACATTTAGTGCTAACCGTGGATGTGCCTGAAATTGGCGCAAGGCCTCGCGAACGTCGCAACGGTTTCCAGTCGCCAATGAGAATTGGGCCCAAACAATTCTTCGATTTTGCGACCCATCCCCAATGGTCGATCAAAACCCTGTTTTCGGGTGTGCCGACTTTGGCCAACGTTAACTTGCCGGGCGGCAAGGAATTTAAACGCAGTGAAGCTAGAGGCAAAGTCGATTGGGCATTTCTCGCGCGTTTGCGCCAACGCTGGCGCGGCCATTTGATTGTTAAAGGCGTGCTAAACCCAGCAGACGCGGTGCGCATCCGCGAAACCGGTGTCGATGCGGTCTATATTTCGAACCATGGGGGTCGCCAACTCGATAGCGCCCCCGCGGCGATTGACATGCTGCCTAAGATCCGTGCTGTGGTTGGGCCTGATTACCCATTGCTGTTTGACAGCGGTGTGCGCAACGGCGAGGCAGTCATCAAGGCGCTTGCGCTCGGCGCGGATTTTGTGTTTGTTGGTCGACCCTTTCTATACGCCATGGGCGCCGACGGCTATGCTGGGCTTGATGAGATGATCCAGTTGATTCGCAGTCAAATTGATATCAGCCTGGCGCAACTTGGTTGTCCTAATGTCGAGAATATCAATAGCAGCTACTTGTGCCCTGACTA
>CBDTWQ010000080.1:0-7189 GCA_965364115.1 uncultured Gammaproteobacteria bacterium
TGCAGCCAGTGCCACAAGATGGTGAAACCATCGGCGAGATCATGTTCAAGGGCAACATCGTGATGAAAGGCTATTTGAACAACCCAGAAGCCAGCGCCAAAGCCTTCGCCGGGGGTTATTTCCACTCAGGCGACCTCGCGGTTTGTCATCACGATGGCTATCTTGAAATTAAGGATCGCTCGAAAGATATTATCATTTCAGGCGGCGAGAACATTTCCAGCATCGAGATCGAAGCTTCGCTATATCGCCACCCGGCGGTGATGGAAGCGGCGGTAGTGGCAATGCCCGATGCCAAGTGGGGCGAAACCCCCTGCGCTTTTGTGACCTTGCGCGAGGATGCGGATGCGATTGACGAACAAGCCCTGATCGATTTTTGTCGCCAACACATGGCACGTTTCAAGGCACCGCGAAGAGTGGTGTTTGGCCCACTGGCGAAAACCTCGACCGGCAAGATTCAGAAATTTGAACTGCGCGAGCGGGCCAGGAAACTATGAGCAAGAGGCAGATATGAGCGACAACACCGATATACCGACGCTGCGCCGAATTTTACTCGATTATAAACGAGTGGCGATAGTTGGGCTTTCCGCTGACTGGTCGAGACCTAGCAACTTTTCCGCCAAGTATCTGCTCGAACACGGTTTTGAAGTGATTCCAGTGAATCCGAAAAATGACCAAATCCTGGGGCAGAAATGCCATCCGGACCTCGCCTCAATCCCGCATCCAGTCGATGTGGTGAATCTGTTTCAGCGAACTGATCGGATTCCACCATTTGTCGATCAGGCGATCCGTATTGGCGCCCGTGTGATTTGGATGCAACTGGGCATTGTTCACCAAGACGCGGCTCAAAAAGCTCGCGATGCCGGTCTAGAAGTTGTCATGGATCGATGTATGAAAATTGAATACGCTCGCCTGTTTGGCGGTTTGAACACCATCGGCGTTAATACCGGTGTGATCTCGGCCAGACGCCCTCGAATTTTTAACCGTTAGCTGAAAGGTTTCTAACCCAATGATGTTGATTTCAGATGTTCCCAGCGGAAATAGAACAACCGTCCGCCCGCGGAAAATTAACCTTCGTTCCAGGCAATGCCGTGGTTTAGCCTGCGGTATCGGGCGTTCAATTCATCCAACAGCAGCGTCAACTAGCGCGCGCAGGGATCATCAGCATGGCTGATCGTGAATTTGGCGTGGAAACGCTTTGTCTGCATGCGGGGCAAGTTCCTGACCCGGTGACTGGGGCCCGCGCGGTGCCGATTTATCAGACCACATCCTATGTCTTCGACGATGCTGAACACGCCGCGAGCTTGTTCAACCTGCAGACCTTTGGCAACACCTACACCCGGCTGACCAACCCGACCACCGCGGTTTTTGAAGAACGCATGGCAACGCTTGAAAATGGGCGCGCTGCACTGGGTGTCAGCTCCGGGATGGCCGCGCAGATGACCGCTATTCTGACCTTGATGGAACAGGGCGACCATCTTGTTTCGGCCAAAACCCTCTACGGTGGCACTTTCTCACAGTTCGATGTCAGCTTTCGCAAAATGGGCATCGACACCACCTTTGTTGACTCTGACGACCCGGAAAATTTTCGCAAAGCAATCACCTCCAAAACCAAGGCGCTCTATGCCGAGACCATCGGTAACCCAACCAATAACGTGCTCGACATCGCAGCGGTTGGCCAGATTGCCAGCGATCATGGGATTCCGTTGATCGTGGACAACACCTTTTGCTCGCCCTATCTATGCCAGCCGTTCTTGCACGGCGCCGACATTGTGGTTCACTCGGCAACCAAATTTATCGGCGGGCATGGCACCAGCATGGGCGGGGTGATGGTCGAATCTGGTCAATTTGATTGGGGCAACGGTAATTTTCCTGGGATGACCGAACCTTCGGCGGGGTATCACGGCATCCGCTTCTGGGAAACCTGCGGCGACTTCGGTTTCACCATGAAGGCACGGTGCGAAACCTTGCGCACGCTCGGTCAAGTGATTAGCCCGTTTAATTCCTTCATGCTGCTGCAAGGTTTGGAAACATTGCCGCTGCGAATGGACCGACACTGCGCCAATGCCATGGCGGTGGCCGAATATTTACAAAATCATTCGGCGGTCAATTCAGTTAGCTACGCCGGGCTTCACGACAACCTTTACCGCGAACAAGTCGCCAAATATCTGACGAAGGGTGCCGGTTCAATCTTGAGTTTCGGGATCAAAGGCGATAATGACGCCGCAGAGAAATTCATCAACAATGCTCAGTTTATGAGCCATCTCGCCAACGTGGGCGATGCGCGCACCTTGATTATTCACCCCGCGTCGACCACCCACCGCCAACTCAGCACCGAGCAGCAGATCGCCGCCGGCATCACCACTGACATGGTGCGAATTTCGGTGGGTTTAGAGACTTTGGACGACATTCTTTGGGATATCGAGCAGGCGCTGGCTGCCTCACAAGCCTGATTCGCCGATTAACTAAGCCATCACAGCGAACTATTGACCGAATTTCACAAACCAGCATTTGATCTAATCATCTTTGACTGTGATGGTGTGCTCGTTGATAGCGAGCGCGTCGCCAATCAAGTCTTTGCGGGTTTGCTGGCAGAGGTTTGCGATCTGCATTTAAGCCTCGAGCAAATGTTTGAGATCTTCGTTGGGCATTCGCGCGCGCAGTGTATGCAAAAGATCGAAGCGATGATCGGCAAGCCGCCACCCGATGAACTCGAGCGGCGCTATCAAACCGACATCGACTCCGCACTAGCGTCATCAGTGAATCCGATTGCCGGCATCGAGGCGCTGCTGGCGAACCTAAAACTTCCTTTTTGCGTTGCCTCCAGCGGTTCGCACGAAAAGATGCAAATGACGCTCGGCAAGACCGGCTTGTTACCTTATGTTGAGCACAAGCTATTTAGCGCCAGCGAAGTCAACAAGGCAAAACCGGCACCCGATATTTTTCTGCATGCGGCCAACCGCATGGGTGGCTTCGAAGCGAACCGTTGCCTCGTAATCGAAGACAGTCCGGTCGGCGTCACCGCTGCAGTTACGGCAGGCATGACGGTTTACGGTTATGCTGAATTGATGCCCGCAGACAAACTTGAAGCGGCAGGTGCCGCGCTAGTTTTTAACCGCATGCAAGATCTGGCACCACTGCTTTGTTAATTGGCCGCAAAAAAGATTGTTAGCACGTACAGTGCTCCCCATCAGAAATCACAATATGGAAATTGTAGCTGAGCTAAAAATATGGATTTTCCCCAATCCTATCGAGTGCTCGATAATTGTCCAATCGTCAGAAATTCCAGCAACAGATTCATTAGTTTAAAATACGTAATTACGCGATAGAGAACTGGATCGACTGGTCAAAATCGACCAAGACATCAACGCACTTTTAGATGGCTGTATTTTAATGAGGTCGTTCAAAAACTACCGTTGGTCGGCTTAAGCTTGCGCTCATCCTACTGCTACCTTCAAAAGCCAGAAAAGTGGCGCCTATCTGCTAGATAAGAGAGTCCCCAGTTTTGTTGGATCCAAGCTTATGCCGAAGTACATTCAGTGGTTAGTCAGCTTGACACTCTTAGTGATCTCAACGTCTCCATTACGAGCCGCTGAACTTCCGTGGCAAGACATTACGCCCGCAGCCAAAGATAGCGTAAGCAATGTCAATGGGCGTCTCTTTCGCGGCAATGAGCAGCAGATCCGATCACGATTAGCATTTGCACCGCATGAATCGCTTGGCGACCGCTCACTTATTATCGAATTGCCGATGCCGAACGGCGAGGTCGAACAATTCTCGGCGGTCGAGTCACCCATCACCGTGCCGGGCGACCCCAATAACGACCCTAGTATTCAAACTTTTCAGTTGTATGGCATTAGCGACCCTCGGGCTTCGGGTAAAGCTGACCTGACAACGAAGGGCTTTCGCGCGATGATCCAGAACTCATCTGGAATTATTTTTATCGATCCCGACCCGCAGCTGGGCCAAGATGTTTTCAAAACTTTTCGCCCCAACATGAAACCACGCAACGGCCACCAGTTTTACCCACCTCGAATTGACAATGACCGCCCCGCGAGGACTTCTGAAAGAGGCGTCCACCGGCAAGACCAAATCAGTCAGCGGGTTTCTGGACAACTAACGACTTTTCGTATGGCTGTCTCTGCAACTCAAGAATTTGTCAGCTCAGTTGGCGGTTCAACCTCAGATGCGACTAGTGAGATAACCACCACTATTAATCGAATAAATTTTTTGTATGAACGTGATTTTGGTCTGCGCTTATTGCTGGTTGGCAACAACGGCCTGTTGATAGAGCAACCTTCTGACAACACCTTCAGCAATGATGACCTGGGTCAGATGCACTATGAAAACGTAACCTGGCTAGATCAACAGCTAGGACGCGAGGGATATGACTTAGGGCACGTTTTCAGCAATGGCGGCGGGGGTGGTTTGGCAGGCCTCGGCGTGGCTTGCTATCAAGATCGAAAAGGCTGGGGGTCGACTAGCAACGCCGGTCTGTCAGGTGACGATTTCTATATCGGTTATGTTGGCCATGAAATTGGCCATCAACTCTATGCACATCACACCTACAATGGGCAAACCAGTTCATGCAGTGGCCGCAGTGGCGCCGGCGCAACCGCAGTTGAGCCCGGCAGTGGTTCCACCGTGATGTCTTACGCAGGAATTTGCGGTGCCGAAAATCTACAAAATGTGACTGATGTCTCGTTTCACGCAGCGAGCATTGAAGAAGTGCATGACTTTACTGAATCGAGTTGGAATACTTGCAGCGGCACCGTGTTCACTGGCAACTCAGACCCAGTGTTGCAGTCAGTGGCTAACCTCATCATTCCCGCTAACACACCCTTTCGGCTCGAGATTAGTGCGAGCGACTCAGATTCGAATACCCTCTCATATCAGTGGGACCAAAATGACCCGGGTGGTTCTTCAGGTGCCACTAATTCATCTAGCTTTGGCACCGATACTGGCAATAACCCGTTGTTCCGCAGCTTCGAGCCACAACCGGTCTCGTGGCGCGATTTTCCGGCGCTTGGCACCCAGGTGACGAATAATACCGATGACGCCGAAGTGTTGCCGACGCAACCACGAACGATCAATTTCGTGGCGACCGTTCGCGATGGAGATTCGGGCCAAGCGACCGAAAATGTCGCAGTTAGTGTAACCAACAGTAGCGGGTTCGAAGTGACTTCGCAAAATAACGGTGGCACCCTCAATACCACCGGTGCTTATGTGGTCAGTTGGGATGCGGCCGGGACCGATGGGTCACCGGTCAACTGCGCTCAAGTCGATATCGACCTACTAACCTTCAGTGCAGGCTATAGCTGCTTTTCTGAACATCCGATTGCGAGCGGCGTCAGCAATGGAGCGGAGTCTATCGAAATCAACACCAGCTTGCCTTTTTCGCATCCACGAGCACGCATTCGAGTGAGCTGCAGTTCAAATATTTTCTATGACATTTCAAATAGTGACTTGGCGGTGGTTGGCGGCAACTCGACACTCTTTTCGGATAAAGGCAATAAAACCTATTTCAATGAAAACGGTTACGGCTACACCCTGAGCGGAAACTTTAACCCGGTTGATACCGACTGTGAAGTTGATACCAATGTTGATAGCGGCGGTGGCAATACCGGCGGCAATACTGGCGGCGGTGGTAATAGTGGCGGCAGCGAAATAGATATCGGCGCGCTATCACCTGGCTATCTGTTGTTGCTCAGCAGTTTATTGCTGCTTCGCTTGCGTCGATCTAGGGTTTAGATGACGCTTGATGGTTCGGCTCATATCATTGGGCCTTACTGATTTGACATGGCTCGCGACTAGTATTTTGGCGCGAGCCGTTTGAACAGATACGTAATAAGGAGATTACGAAATGAAAATAGCCTTAGGAATAATCCTATTAATCGGCAGCACATCATTCTGCTGCACAGATTTAGAAAGTAGCTCAGGCCTAACATCGAGCTTCATGCCGATCATGTTTGTTAATTCGTTGGTTTGTTTGGCCTTGTGGATAGTCGCATTGGTTCATCATAAAGGGATGAGGCAAACTGATCATGTTAATGTTGGCTCACATCTCGCTGCTAAAGGCCCTGCTGATTGCAATGTTGAATTAAAATAGAATGAATCGTTTGGTTGAGTAATACTGCATCGGCAAATAAAAGGAAGGCAAATTCCAGTCATAACAATAAATTTTTGCCCGCGCATCCGCTCGCTGAAAAGGCGCTGTTTACTCTCTACTGATTTTGTGAACCACCTCAGTTTACAGGCTCATCAAACAAAATTTAGTATGATCAACGGCATCGCTAAAGGGATGAAAACTAATGATCAAAACCCTCCGCTATTCTGCCTCCGCTCTGACTTTACTGTCACTGCAAACTGCCCAAACGAATATAGAAATAGATTTTGTTGAAAGTGCGCCTAAAGACCGATTTGTAATCAACAACGTCGGGCAATGCATTCTTGAGAACTTAGAGCTAGAGATGGATCTCTCAGAGAGCACAGGTGGCCTGATCTTTGACACCACCGCTTGCGCGGTGCAGGGGTAGAAGTCTTCCAGCCATTTGAAGCCAGAGAGGGCAGTATTAAACTCATTTCGTCGAGCAGCGTTAAGGACGGAGACAAGCAGCTAACCGTCAGCATTGGTCGCTTGCCACCCGGAGAATCGAGCAGTTTCACGATAGATGTGGATGACACATTGAGGCAAAGCGAACTGGGGAAAATACGCGTATCGGGGTCTGAAATTGAGAGTGCTGCAGTACAACTTAGTTTAGGTGAAGCAAAGCCGGTCACAGCCGTTTTTAACCGTGATAGCAAAGCTATCGTTATACTAAATAACTGCGCATCGTCGTGAGATAGTGAAGTCCACTACAAATCAAATGCACTTCAAATCATTGGTTTTTCTGACCACTTTACATCTGTTTGAAAAAACTCCAGCCCATCATATTTCGCACAATTTATCTCAAATGGCGTGGTGAATTGAATCATTGATAATTTTTAACTATGAATTTGTTCGTTATAATTAATTTGATCTATTTTTACGGTACCCCTACAGTCTTCTAAAGCCAATACACTCGCTAACGGAGACATGCCATGAGTAACACAAGTCAATGCCCATTTAATCACGCTGCCGGCAGCGGCCCATCCAATCAAGACTGGTGGCCAAATCAACTGAAGCTGGACATTCTGCGTCAGCATTCGGCTG
>CBDTWQ010000081.1:0-7179 GCA_965364115.1 uncultured Gammaproteobacteria bacterium
AATTCCTACGATTCATAACAATTCTCCCAAATATTAGTATAGAGTATGCATTCCAAGGAATGCATACTACATTCCTTGGAATGTAAATACAAGAGAATTATTCAATGCCCAATGAAAAGCTAGAGATGAGAGAAAAAACGGAAGTCCGTATGACGGTTTTGCTGGGTATCATTCAGCAATTGATGTCGACTCGACATAACCGTCTATTTGCAGGTCAAGAGCTAACATTGTCACAATTTAGCGTGTTAAATCATTTCACTCACGAAGCACAACGCAGCTGGACAATCACTGAACTAGCTAATGTCATGGAAATGAATCAACCCGGTATCACCAAAATAGTGACCGTGCTGCTGAAGCAGAATTTGTTGCAATCTAAACCAGACAAAATCGATAAGCGCAAACGGCATCTGACAATTACTCAGCAGGGCCTGATGTTTTGTACCAATACCTTTAGGAAGCTATTGCCCGAGATATCGCAACTGTTCGTCGAATGGAACGACAGTTCCCTAGAGCAGTTTCATGGACATCTGGAAAAACTAGTAATTTGGCTTGATGATCATCGGGATGGCTAAGCGAGAGCGACTATGCAATCCTGCCCCTTGCAAGGAGCTCATCCTTCCGTTGGTACGGACAAGCCCGAGCCATATTTGAAGTTGACGCATAAATCGGGGCATGCACTATCCACAGCGATTTAATCAGCAGCAGGGATGATCTCTTGCAGGAGATCTTGGATAGATATGCGTCAATGGTCTTCTGGACCTTTCAAGCTGAACACGCCTAAGCAAAATCAAAGCCTGTTGCATGGATTGGGTATAGTGTCTATTCTGCGTGCCATCAGAACAAACGAATAAACATCTTTAGACAACTTGTCAGATTTAATGAGTTTTTAAGGTTGAGACGGGTCTGAGAAACTCAATTGTTTTGAATTCAAAAAAACTAAACCACCCATGGTAAAAGAAATAAATATGAATGTAGAAAAATTTAACATCCCAGTGAAATCGATTGTTGTAGTTATGGCTTTAGTGGTTGGTTCATTAGGCTCTGTTTATACGGTCAACGAAGGACATATAGGCATTGTAAAGCGGTTTAGTGAAGCCAAAGAACAGGTTAATCCCGGCCTACATTTTAAAGTACCATTCATTGATAGCGTTGAAGAAATAGAAGTGCGAACTCGTAAAAATGAAGAGAAAATGGCATCTAGCACTCGAGAGCAAATGCCGGTAACGATTAGCGTCTCAGTGAACTGGACAGTTGATAAAGCGGCTGCATTGGAGCTTTTTCGACAATATGGCGGCTTGTCCCAATTTGAGAGTCGTATTTTGGATCCACGTTTTAGATCTGCCACTAAAGATGTCATTCCACAATATGATGCTGAAAGGCTAATTCAAGATAGAGCCGGTGCCATTCAAGCGATTGAAGCTAATTTAATTGAAGAAATGAAAGACTTTCCTGTGACTGTCGATAACATTCAAATTGAAGATATTAAACTACCCGCAAAATACTTAACTTCAATTGAAACCAAGCAAACTGAAAAGAATTTAGCGGATGCAGAAAAACATAAATTGGCTCGGCAAAACCTTGAAGCTCAACGGGGTGTAAATACAGCAAAAGCACGAGCAGATGGTATTAAATTAGTGGCCATAGCTGAAGCGGAGTCAATTCGAATAAAAGGCTTGGCGGAAGCCGAAGCGATTACGGCTAAAGCCAAAGCGCTAGGTAACAACCCACTGATTGTTAAATTAACCGAAGCCCAAAGCTGGGATGGTAAGTTGCCAACAACGATACTGGGCAGTAGCAATATGCCAATATTGGATATGAGAAACACTAAGAATCAGTGAAAATAGAATAATTTTATTTGCTAAACGGCGATCTAAAAATCGCCGTTTTTGTTAGTGGTAAAAAGAACAAGCATCATTTTCTTTTTTTATAATTTCTAGAAATCAAAACCAAAGACTTGACCCCCATTATTTTCCGGTTAGGAATTATTATTCTGGCGATTTAATTGAATCGAATTGGCTGGGCTTTCGAAAACGCTTATGCAGTTGGTGCGGGTAGTCGCTGCGCCAGTCACGGGTTGGCAGCTCATCAAATCCACCGGCCTTGAAGAATGAAATAGCCTCAGGCCTTGCCTTTACCAGCAAAACATCGGCTCCCTGCGACAACGCTATGTCTTCGACCATCTCCAGTAGCCGCCTGCCAATTCCCTGGCGATGACGGTCGGCAGCGACATAAAGTCCGTGAAGTGTAAAGGTTGAATGACTAGTGCGGATGTTGGTTACAGGGGGTTCTTCCAGGGCTGCAACACCAACAATCCCTTCATTGGCGATATAGGCGACCACGAGTTTCATGTATGCAAGATCGACGGCATGGTAGCGATATAGGGGTAGAGTGATTCGTTTTACCCGCTTGGTCAATTGCCATGTGTTGAGAGCCGCTGCAACGATACTGTTGATGCGATCGATGTCGGCCAAACCTGCATTGCGTAACTCAATTTTATTGCCGTTTTTCATGCCGTTGTTTTTCCCGACGGGCATGGGATCTAAACATACTGCAGCAGGTTGCTCTACTGCCATTAAATTTCCATTTAGTCGAATTCGATATTTAAAAATGGGGTGCTAACGAGAAACGTAGAAATCGCAATTTCAACGCACAGGTTATGGGGGATTCGAGCCCTTGCCTTCATCGTTTTCGGCTGCGTTGGCGCAGCCAAAGCTCGTAGAACCAGTGGCTGACCGGACTGATCAACGGCCAGTCAAGAATGCGCCAGAGGTATCGAAACGGGGTGTGATGCCAGGCCCTAATGTTGGCCCGTAATCCGGTTATCCATTCGCCATCTGCAGTTTTCAGGTGAAGCCTTGACAGTAGTAACGCTTTGTTCGGCGCAACTTCGGCTTCGTCAAGATCATGTATGTTCTTGACCACCAACCTGTCGACAGTAAATTTTTCTAGCTTGTTGACTTCCGCCCGACACAGAGGGCAGGCGCCATCATAATAAAGTGTGTCTTTTTCCATGTTATTTAAACCCTGTGTTACAGGCGAAAAGATTAAAATAATCTGAGCAATATTATCTAACTCATATTGTTTAACAAACGGCATAATCCCTTTGACTATCACATCCTAATAAAAAGACTGACGAAAGTCAGCCTTAAGTAGTGAGGAAAAAAAGGATGGAACTTACTCAGGCAAAATAACCCGGTCGATGACATGGATGACGCCATTACTAGCCTCAATGTCAGCCGTCATAACTGTTGCTTCATCGACTTTGACCCCATTAGTTGCATCGATTTCTATCATGCTGCCTTGAACGGTTTTGACTTCAAGATTTTTGCCGGCAATATCGCCGGACATTACCTTACCGGGGACTACGTGGTAGGTTAGTACCGCGATCAACTGATCTTTGTTCTCTGGCTTGAGCAGGTTTTCAACAGTGCCTGCAGGGAGCGCCGCGAAAGCCGCATCCGTAGGCGCGAAGACAGTGAAGGGGCCCTCGCTTTTGAGCGTTTCAACCAAGCCGGCGGCTTGGGCGGCAGCAACCAGTGTCTCGAAACTGCCTGCGGTAACCGCTGTATCGACGATGTCTTTTGGCATGGCATTCACGCCGAACAGTGTCAACGGAAGCATAGCGGCCATAGCGATGGCGAAAGATTTAAGTGCATTCATTTATGGACATCCAAAGTCATAGAAAATTGTTTGCACCCATTTCTACGGCATGATTCCAACAGTGGATCACATCCGTTTTTCGATCGGGCTTGCCGCATTAAAGACTACTTTGTTAGATTCTTGGCCAAGCTATAATTGAAAGTCCTTTGTCGACTTTTCCTCGGCTTTCCTCCATTTTTGATTGAACCACTTTGACTCTATGAACCGTATATACACTTGAAGTTAACGGCAGTGTGGAGATCACAGTAATGGGAATAAGTTTGGTGCCTGTGTTTTTGTTATTGGTTGCGAGTAGCACGAACGCCCTCGACGCCGCGCAGCTGATGCATGAACTGACCTGGGGAAAACGGGTTTTGCTGGTGTTCGCACTAGCCGAGCGGGATGCCAGCTTTCAGCGTCAAGACGTTATTCTTGAGTCAATCAGCGGTGGTCTGACCGAGCGCGATATGATCGTTATCCGAGTTTTTAAGGACAACCGCGTTGTTATCAACGAACAAAGCCACTGGCAATCATCTGCAAGTTTTCACCGGCGCTTTGAGGTGGACAGCAACGAGTTCAGGGTGATTCTGGTCGGTAAAGACGGCACTGTAAAGCTCGACCGCAAGAGCCCCGTTAACGGCAATGATCTGTTCACACTGATTGATTCGATGCCGATGCGGCGCTACGAGATGCTGCAGAATGAATGATTCTGTTCACAAAATTTTGTCTGATGAAACGCAATTGTGCCAGCAAGAAGCGCGCAGATACATCATGTCATCGGTTGGTGGGTGTCGGGTTAATTGGTGATGGTAGTGCTGTGTTATGGATCGATGCTATGACCCGCATTGCGGTGATCGGCACAGGGCTTTCCGGATTGGTATTCGCGAACATGCTTGGCGATGCCGCGCAGATTAAACTGTTTGAAAAGTCAGGCGGTTACGGCGGACGGATGGCGACTCGGCGGCATGACGCTTTCCAGTTCGATCACGGCGCGCAGTATTTCACCGCAAGGTCGAAATCTTTTGGAATGTTTCTCGAGCCCTTTATTGCAGCGGGCGTCGTAGCGCGCTGGCATGCGCGAATCGTCGAGATTGGCAGTGACGGGATAAGCAGTAACCATCTTTGGACTGATGAACGTCCCCATTACGTCGGCTGGCCCGGTATGAATGCGTTCGGTCGGGCGATTGGTGAAAAGCTGGACACTGTGCTGGAAACCCACGTTGCCGAGATTTCTGGGCAGGCTGGTGACTGGTGGTTGCGCGATTTCAAAGGGCGAGATCTCGGCCGTTTCGACTGGGTCGTCAGCAGTGTTCCAGCGAGGCAGGTGTCAATCTTGATGCCACAAGAGTTTTGTCATCTCGAGGCTGTCGAAGGTTGCAATATGCCAGGTTGCTATACCCTGATGTTGGGTTTTGCAAAACCGCTGGCACTCGAATGGGATGCTGCACGCGTCAAGGATGCTGCAATCAGTTGGATCAGTGTCGACAACAGTAAACCCGGACGCGTCGGTGGAACCAGCCTGCTGGTGCAGACCAACAACCAATGGGCCGAAGCCAACATGGAGCGCGAAGCTCAAGACGTTATTGCACAGCTGATGGCGGAAACTAGTCGAGTTATTGGTCAAGACATCAGACAGGACATAAACAAGGCCAAGCACGTCGCACTGCATCGATGGCGTTATGCCAACCCCGATCAACGTCAAGAAGAGCGCTCATTCATCGATTTCCAACAGCAGCTGGCCGCCATTGGGGACTGGTGCATTGGTGGGCGTGTCGAATCGGCCTTCCTGAGTGGGCGGGACGCCGCGCGAAGGATCCGCAGTCAAGTTTGAGCCTTTGACTCAGATTGCACTGCTATAAAGATGACATCAGTAGGCCTCGGTGAAGAGGTCTTAACCGAGGCCTGTTGTTGGGCCATGGATCAGGCCCCTTTCTTGGTAGGGCCCCTCTGAATTAGTTGGCAGGTGCAACACCATTGTAGTTGCTGGCAACGAATTCCCAGTTAACCAACTGCCAGAATGCTGCAATGTAATCAGGCCGTTTGTTCCGATAGTCGATGTAGTAAGCATGTTCCCAGACATCGCAGGTTAGCAATGGTAGATAGTTCTGCGTCATCGGGTTATCGGCATCATCGGTGTTGACGATTTCGAGACCGCCTGCATTATTCTTGACTAACCAGGTCCATCCCGAACCGAAATTACCGAGAGCTGCGGCGGCAAATTGATCCTTGAATGCCTCGAAGCCACCAAAATCGCGGTCGATGGTTTCACCGAGCTTCAAGTTGGGGCTACCACCACCATTCGGACTCAAACAGTTCCAGTAAAATGTATGGTTCCACACCTGTGCGGCGTTATTGAAGAGAGCGCCTGAAGCGCCCCGAATGATCTCCTCAAGTGTGGCCGAATCAAACTCGGTTCCTGGCAACATGCCATTGAGTTTGGCGACGTAGCTTGCATGATGCTTACCATAGTGAAACTCTAGGGTTTCGGCACTAATATGCGGTTCTAGGGCTTCAGTGGCATAAGGTAAGTCAGGAAGTTGGTGAAGTGTCATGTTGTCTCCGGTGCAGTGAACGAGCTTTGAATAATGGAATACGCGAGCAGTCGCCATTTGGATTAAACATATCGCAAATGTCAGGCGCCAATCAAATATTAGTTTGAAATTCACACGACATCACTTTCGTAATCGTCGGTTCGCCGGACTCTAGGGCGGATTTGTAATGGTTTAATAAATCTTTGAGCCTCGACGGAGTGCCGCAAATCATCACTCCGTCGCATCAGGCCGTTTGGGCGGAAACTGATCTGCCGAATACTGGCCAACCATCGGGTAATTTCGCTCATCCGTGCTGTCTGTGAAAGGCCATAACACGATCATCCGGCTATTGGCTTTGAAGTGAAGGAGTTGCCTTCATTCCTAAGCCAAGCCCGAGCGAGCCAGTATCGGTGGCGAAGGGTATCAATGAAACCCCCGTTTGATCACGGGAGAATGCAAAACAATCAACAATTAAAAATGGACCCCGAATTCAAAGTTTCAGGGCTATGTCTCAGTGCCATTACGACAGCGTCTTAAATTTCAGCCGCCGCGCGCCAAGCTTCTTGCGATGATTGTTAGGCGTTAACTGCGGCCTAGAAAAACTTCAGGTAGCGGTCTCGTTCCCAGTCAGATACGTGGTTCAGATAGTCGCGCCACTCGGTGCGCTTGTACGCGATCCAGGCGTCAAACATAACGTCACCAAACACATCTCGGCTCAAGGGGTCGTCGGCGAAAGCGGTGATCGCTTCATCGAGCGTTCTAGGCAGCCAGGCTATCCCAGCTTCGAGCCGCTCCGCATCAGACTTGTAATAGAGGTTTTCACGGTGTGGTTCGCCCGGATCGATTTTCTCGCGTATGCCCTCGAGCCCCGCGGCGATCATCATCGCCATGCCGAGATAGGGGTTGCAGGCACTATCGGCCGAGCGCAGTTCGACACGTCCACCATCGCCGGGAATGCGCAGCGTATTGGTGCGGTTATTGTTGCCGTAGGAGACGAAGCAGGGCGCCC
>CBDTWQ010000082.1:0-7167 GCA_965364115.1 uncultured Gammaproteobacteria bacterium
AAAGCGGCGAGTCGATAAAACCCGTGCACCATTTTGGTGTAAGGGGTTAATACAAAAAAAGTCAGTACTGTGCCCAGGTGAAAAACTAGCAACTCGGTAAGCCAACCGCTCTCGCCGAACCAGTAGAGTGCAAGTCCACTGGCGCTGACGAGAAATAGCAATAACACAAAACCCATCTCGCCTCCCCATGCTTTGGCTGTTCCCAGCGTTGGGTTTGCTCTCAATTTCAACCCGATCAGCCCTCCACAACCTAAGCAAAGCAGTATGCCGCCGCTCACCCCAAGCAATTTGGGCAAGCTGAAGAATGGATAAGGGGCAGGCAAGTCCCAGGCGTAATGCATCAAGGTTGCAACGCTGGTCGAGGTAAAGCACAGAGTAAAACCGATGAGAGTGAACTGATGCATCCAACGGCGCCAATGACTGAATTTATCTGCTGCTTCGAAGTTACAACCCTTGCCGTGACCGCCACTAAGGTCCCGCAGACTGGCGGCGCTGGAACCCGCATCGGCGAGATCGCTGGCTTGAATTGAACCACCATCAATGGCTTTCCAATAGTGCGTCAGACTGATTGTGACGCTGAACAGTGATAGGCAGAAAACAGGTAAAAAAATTGCTAACATCGAATCGTGCGGAAGGATGCCATAGAAGCCCGAGCCGGTGTCATCGGCAAGCCAAATTGTAGCCGTGAGGATTAACGTGAAGGCGAAGATGGTGGCCATCGTAATCGCCACACCACTTTGTTGGAAAACCCGCGCGAAGACGGAGGGGAGCGCAAATTTTTGCCACCCTTCGCTGCGAACCTCGCTCAATGCGGCGGGCAGATTGATCGCGAACTCATGCGGAGCCACATATTGGCAGGCGTAAAAGCAGCCGCGACAGTTGTGGCATAAATCGGCTAAAAATTGAATCTCACCATCGGCGATGTTTCGGCGCTGGTGCAGCTCTGGGAAAACAGAACACAGGTTTTCGCAATAGCGGCAAGCGTTGCAAACCTCTAGCTGTCTGCGAGCTTCGGTAATCAGATCAGTTAACATAATTGCTCGCTTCCGTTCCCGCAATTCGGCCAAAAACAGTGCCAATGGTCATCCCGAACCCAGCCAGATAGCCTTGCCCGAGAATCGAACCTGCCATGGTTTCACCGGCCGCCCAAAGGTTCTCAATGGGCCCTTCTCGTCCTTGTACCTGTGCATTTCGGTCCACTTTTAATCCAAGATAAGTAAAGGTGACGCCAGGACGCAAGGTGTAGCCATAGTAAGGTGGCTGACAAATAGGTCGAGCCCAATTGCTTTTAGGTGGCTGCAGACCCGAGGTGGCGAGGCCATCGAGTTCTGTTGGATGGAACTCACCGACATCGCAAGCGGCATTAAACTGATCAACCGTCTGTTTTAGCTTGTCCTGCGGCAACTCGAGTTGATGCGCAAGTTGCTCGATGCTATTGGCGACGAATGGTGGGAACACCGATGGCATGAAAAGATCAATCGCCTTGGAATCGATGATGACATAGGCTATTTGATCTGCTTGCTGTGCGACTAATCGGCCCCAAATGGCGTAGCGTTTGGGCCAAACCTCTTCACCCTCATCGTAGAATCGATCGGCTTGCTGATTAACTACGATAGAGAAAGGCACGCAATCTAGTCGAGTGACGATGCCTCCGTCGAATTTCGGTGAACGGCCATCGATAGCGACGGCGTGGCACTGACTGGGGTCACCCACCGACTCGACCCCTTGCGCGAGCAAGTCTTTTAACACGACGCCACGATTGAACGGCGTGCCTCGAATTAAGAAATTTCGAGCAGCCGGGCCCCAAGCCTCGGCCAACCAGTCGAGGTCAGCTTGAAACCCTCCTGAAGCAACAACGATGGCTTTGGGGTAACAAACTTGTTGATGATCTTGATATTGGAACGCAACTTTTCCGATCCGGTTGTCTTCTAATTCGAGGTGTGTGACCGCCGCTTCGTAGCGAACCTCAACGCCTAAGGCTCGTGCACGGCGGTAATAGATGTTGATCAATGTTTTGCCGCCGCCATGGAAAAAAGCATTGGTTCGGGCTAATGACAAGGTGCCAGAGAGGGGCGGTTGAAAGTCAATACCTTGGGTCTGCATCCACGGCAGGCATTGTTCTGACTCGGCTATCACCAGCTTAGCCAATTCAAGATCAGTGTTGCCGTCGGTTACTTTTAACAAATCTTCGAGATATTCGGTTTCGTCATAGCAACCCTCGAGCAAAGACACTGGGGAGCGATGCATGCATCGGAAGTTACGCGTGTGGCGAGAATTTCCGCCGCGATAAACTTCTGGCGCGGCTTCCAGAATTAAAACTCGTCGCCCGGCCTCGGCTGCGACGATCGCGGCGCAAAGGCCGGCGTTTCCACCGCCAATGATAACCACATCAGGTTCATCGAAGTTTTTTTTTGAATTCAAAATAGCAGCACCCTGGTTAGCGAGCTGAAGATCAAGCGCTATTCTTTGGGTGGGTCACGTCTGGTGGGAAATGAGATGGAATTGAAACTTTGCCGCTAAACAGGCGTCGGGCTGTCCGCAGAAACCCGGCTGAATTGAGTTTGAATTGACCGGCCTCGAGCTGATAGTCAAAAGCGACCTCAATGATGCCCGACGGATGCTCGATTTCGATCTTATCGGACGACACTTGGGCTACATCGCTGGCAATCGTCCCCGGTGCTAGAAGGCAGGCGCCGACGCAAATCGATCCGGTCACCGCAAAACTTGGATGAGTTTTCCAAGGCATAAAATAGCGGCCACAAATGCTGCCACCCGCCTTGGGTGGTGCGAGCAGCGCAATTTTCGGAATTACTGATTTTTGCACCTCGCCAAGCCCCATTAACTCACCGGCCTTGATCCTGACTCGTTCGATGGTTTCGAACAAAGCGGTGTTTTGGTCGAGTTGACCTCGCGACTCATAGCCACTCACGCCAAAGTCTTGGGCCAGCCCGATCACCATCGGCACGGCAACATCAATGCAGGTTACTCGATAGCCCTCGATCTCTTCTATCGATTGTCCGGTCGGAAACAATGCGCCAGTTTTTGAGCCAATCACATCATTGAAGTTGAGTAATACGGGGGCGGCGGTGCCAGTGACCCCGTCGATGCGTGCGTCTCCCTCGTAGTTCACAGTGCCCCCAGGGGTTTCCACCACGGCTTCAACCAATGAACCGGTATTGACGCTATGAATTTTCACTCGAGTTATTTCTTGGCTGGCTTTAATTAGACCCATTTCAATCGCGGCCGGGCCAACGCCTGACAGAATGTTGCCACAGCTAGGGGCAAAGTCGACTGTGGCTTCGAGTGGATTGACTTGGGCGAATAGGTAGTCGATGTCGGCCCAATCGTGAGTTGATTGAGACAAAATAGCGACCTTGCTGTTGGTCGCTTGATTCCCTCCAATGCCATCAACCTGCAGCTCCGAATGAGAACCAATCACCAGCGCCAAGGTTTTTGCTAGCTCGTCTCGGTCGCTCGGTAAATCGCTCGCGTTGAAGTAAGGTCCACGAGAAGTGCCGCCGCGCATTAAAATACAGGGAATGTCGATTAAAGGCATGGTGATTTAAAGGTCTGGGGTGTAATTAAAACTAAGCTATCGACCGCCTAATGGCCAAGGCAACTCGACCAGACTTTGCAATATACCGGGCGGAAAATCGCGATTCAGGATTCCAGCGAGGGCAATCAAGAACCCCACACCACCGCCCGTCATCAGACTGATTCGGGTCCATGAAAGCTGTTCGCGACCGCGCAGAAAAAGCACAAAAAACAATCCTAGCGCGATCACAAATCCGAACATCGCGGTCAGCACCAAAAGTGATACAAACCATCCAAGCGCCGGCCACAGGCCGCCGGGTGCGGTGGCTTCTTCGCCACGATATTCGTTGTCATCGAATAAATGATGCGATGCGGGTGTTCGCTGCATTTGAAACAATAGAATAACCGCCGCGACAATCGCCAGCCCAGCGATGGTGGCCGGAAAGACTTTATCGATAAAGACGTCGAGCCGCAGCGCATCAATAAACGCGATGCCTAAAAAGCTGGTGACAAAAATTGCGAAGATAAATGGCGCTCGTTTAGTGCCTGCTGGCGTCTCCGTGCTGTCATCGTTGCCTGTGTGCATGGTTTCGGCCTGACGTCCGCCGAGCCAAATGGAAACGGCGATAATGACGATCAATATGATCCCCACTGGGCTCAACAAGTAAGATGCCGCCGCTTCAATGCCGCCGGTACGGCTTTTGACTTCAGCGATTTGAGCCGCTTGGTAGGTATAAACTTCAGCTTGATCTGCTAGCACGAAGCCAATTAAAAAAGCGGGGCGTGACCAATCGAATCGACGCATGAAAATGCCGAGCAAACCGATTACCACTAGGGCGCCTACATCCCACAGGGTTTGCTTTGACTGGAACGCGGCAAAAGCAATCACCATGAATAGGAATGGCACTAACAAGGGAAATCGAATGGTGGTCAGGCGGGCAATGGTGCCCGACAGAAAAATACACAAACCGGCTCCTAACACATTGGCGAGGGCCAATGACCAAACCACGGTGTAGGTGATAGGCAAATCGTTTTGAATCATTTGCGGGCCGGCTTCATAGCCGATCAAAATCATCCCGCCGATGAACACCGCCATCGATCCTGAGCCTGGAATTCCGAACAACAAGGTTGGCACAAGGCCGCCGCCTTCTTTGGCATTGTTAGAAGACTCTGGACCAATAACGCCGCGAACATCGCCCTTGCCGAATCGAGACCGATCTTTGCTGGTCTGCACCGTGTGACCATAGGCAATCCAATCGACCACTGAGCCGCCGAGGCCAGGCACAACGCCGACGATCACCCCGATAATTGCGGTGCGCAGTGACAGCCACCTGTTTTCCCACCAATCACGCATGCCATCGACCCAACCAGGTCCAAGGCTGGCTTCCTTAGAAATCGCTCGATTTTGGCGCAGCAGAGAAATGATTTCGGGAATCGCAAAAATACCTAAGCCGACAACCACCAAACTGAAGCCGTCTTGCAGGTACCAATATCCGAAGTCGAGTCTTGATGAGCCTTGTGCGGGTGCTTCGCCAATCGCGCCGACCGTCATGCCCAGCCCGACCGCGATCAAACCTTTGAGCAAACTGCGACCCGCCAGCACACCGACCATCGCAAATCCTAAGATGGTGAGTAACAGTAGTTCCGGAATGCCAAACGCTAAAACTAGCGGTCGTGCAATCAGAATGAAGAAAGTTAAAATTATAGCGCCGACTAGGCCGCCAAACAGGGAGGATGTGAATGCGGCTGCCAATGCTCGCGCCGCTTCTCCGTTTTTCGCCATTGGGAAACCATCGAGCACAGTCGCTTGCGAAGCTGAGGAGCCAGGTATGCCCAGAAGAACGGATGCAAAGGTGTCTGAGGTGGGAATCACCGCAACCAACCCAACCATCAGAGAAAGACCGGCTACCGGGTCCATGCCGTAGACGAATGGCAGCACCAACGAGAGCCCGGCAATGCCACCAAGTCCGGGGAACACGCCAACGCATAGCCCGAGCAGGACACCACTGACCAAATACATCATCGAGGTGGGGGTGAAGATCAACCCAAATGCTTCGTTGAGCGCTGGCAGAGCGGTCGCGAAAATATCCATAGTGCTAACCTTTGTGGCAACCCGACACACCTGCTATTGCAGGTGTGTCTAAGTCAGGAGATTATAATTTGACGCCGTAGCGCTGTTGCAGCCAAGTTTTGATCCACTGTTTGGCGGAGTCGGCAACCACGGTGCCCTGAATCAGCTTCAGTTTGGCGGCTTCCCCTGTCGATTGTGGGTAGACACCGAGGCGCTTCTTCGAAATTTCGGCGAAGTCGGGCCGTTCGGTTATCGTTTTGAAAGCATCGGAGTAAGTGTCAATAATATCTTGTGAGGTTCCGTTAGGCAGAAAAACCATTTTCTGAGCTGGGAAACCAGCGACAAAAAACGCCTTCCAAGCTTCCCAGGCATCGCCGCTTGGAGCAGAGCCTTTGACTTGCTGATAAACCTCTTTGAAAGTTGGGATATCCGGAAAGGTTGGGTCACGCACGACGTTGCCATCCTTATCCAGCGCGCCCCATGTCATGATTGGAACCGCTTTTCCTTCCTCAACCAGCGGAGTTACTTTGCCGAGGAAACCAGACGATGTTTGATAGTCGATATTGACCTCACCGCGTTCAAACATCAGTCGGCCAGCACCGCGACCTTTTATCCCAAAGATCGGTTCAACTTTCATCTCTAACATTTCCCAAGCCAGCAGTGGCACTAGGTCTAAGCGAGTCGCGCCTTGCGAGGCATAAATGAAATCGACATTGTCGATCACGTCCTGCGGGTCTTTTTGCCAGCGAGCGGCCAAATCAGCCGGCAGGTAGGCGACTCCGCCAGTGGCAGTGGCGAGCACGACATGCCAATCGGCGTAGTCAAACTTGACCCGTCTATCGCCTAATAAGAAAGGAAACTGGGTTGAACCCGAAGTGCCTAGAATGGTTCGGCCATTAGGTTTGGCTCGCGAAGCGAACCAGTTGGCGCCTTTAGTGGAACCCGCGCCGGGCATATTTTTGACCACTACGCTCGGGTTGCCGGGAAGCGTCTCGGACAGCAATGGCGCATAGAAGCGCGCCCATTTGTCAGATCCGCCGCCTTCCTTGAACGGAATCACCCACTCAATTGTTTTGCCGCTGAAATCAGCCGCTTGCGCACTTAGCGCAAAAGTTAGGGTTAATAATAGGGTGCTGCAAGTAGCCACCAGTCGTGACAATATGGTCATGGATATCTCCTCTAGTTAACACATGGTTCTAAGCTTATTAAAACTGGCCGATCTATGTGGCCTTGATTATCAAGCCGAAGGAGTTTACCACGATCAAATGACTGCGAGGAAGTTTGATTTAAGCTGATCCGCGTTTCCGAGTTTTGGTCTTTTCCGCTTAGCTGCTTTTGGTCTGCCAAACTTCTGGGTTAATCATATTAATCGGCTGACCCGCGGCGAATGCCGCCACTTGGTCGAAGATGTCGCTGAACTGAATCTCGAATTCATCTTCAGTGACAAAACCAATGTGGGGTGTGCAGACCACGTTTGGCATTTGCAATAGCGGGTTATTGGCGTCGTTGATGGGTTCGTCATCATAAACGTCGACCGCGGCCTTGCCGGGGCGCCCTGCGGT
>CBDTWQ010000083.1:0-7124 GCA_965364115.1 uncultured Gammaproteobacteria bacterium
TATTTCAGTTTGATTTCAATTTCCGTGGTTGGAGCTGAAATCGCGAAGCTCACTTTTTTCCAATTTGGCGGTCCGAAGCTGCCTCTTGCGTTGTTTGAGAATCCGTAGGGTTCCTTCGGAATACCCATAAAGTTTTCATCGTTCTTGGCATTGTCGTTTTGATCGTGAAAAACGGCGATTCCATAATTTCCGTCGGGAATATTCTCGATTTGCCATGTGCAAGTGCGGTCTTTAATGCTTAGAACTTTTGCATATACCGACTTCTCCAACCACTGCTCTTCAGTGTCAAAAATGGCGACCCGTACCTGACCTTCGTTGGAGGTGAGCCCGATAATTTTTATTACAAGTTCGCCGGCTGGCTGGTCCGTTGCTGTTACTGAGCCGACAAAGCCAATTGACATGAAAAAAAGGAAAGCAGTTACCAACAGCGGGTTTAAATTACGGATGGCCTGCGGATTATAAAAGTGGGCGCTGCTCATGTCTTTTCTCTTTTGAGGTATAGGTTATCTTGATGTTCATATCAAGAATCAAATGGTTGGCCTAAAGTGCACCTTGAGTGTACACCGGCATTAATTCTTTGTGCCATGCTGTTGGTAAAGTCGTAACCGCGCTCTTAGGTTCGGTTTGATTTTAGGTAGTCGAGCATGTCTTTTGAAGACAAGGGTTCGCTGAAATAATAGCCCTGATAATATTGGCAATCATAGCTTTGCAGTAACTCAAACTGCTCCCGATGTTCGACGCCTTCGGCAACGGCTTCCAATCCAAGATGTCGCGCCATTGCGAGAATGGATTGCACCATTGCTTGGTCACCTCGACATTGGCAAATATCTTTTACGAAACTGCGATCTATTTTAATGTGGCTAACGGGCAAGTTTTTTAAATGGCTCAGCGATGAGTAACCAGTGCCAAAGTCGTCCAGCGAAAAACTGATGCCGCGTTGAATCAATTCTTGCATCCGCGAGATTGCCAGATCGAGATTAGGAATGGTGTTATGTTCGGTGACTTCTAAAATAATGTTTTCAGCGGGCGGGTTGATGTTTTCGAGGTGCTGGTAAAAATTTTGCGAAAAATTCTCATCGAGAAATTGACGTGGACTGATGTTAATGCAGAGTTGAAAATCGGGCTTCCAGAAGCCTTGTTGTAGCCACAGCGAAATTTGTTTGAACGCGGTTTCTATAACCCAATCTCCGACTTCGATAATTTGGCCGGAAGATTCGAGCACATCGAGAAACTCTGCCGGTGAGACCAGGCCTTTCTGCGGGTGCTGCCAACGAATCAAAGTTTCTACGCCAATAATTTGCTGCGCATTGTTCACCAGTGGTTGAAAGTGCAAGCGGAATTGTCGTTCGCGCAGGGCGCGGCGCAACTCATTTTCAAGGGTTAGTTGGCGGTTGACATCGCTACTCATGCTTTGGCTGAAAAATTCAACCCGGTTGCGACCGTCGCGCTTGGCTTGATACATAGCGGTGTCAGCAAATCGCAATAAATCATGGCCGCCAATTTCGTTGCTGACAATCATCGAAATTCCGATGCTAGCGGTGATTGTCAGGTCGGTGTCCAGGAGCTTGAATTCGATTGCGATTACTTCACTGATTTTGTTGGCAATTTCTCGTGCCTGAAGTACGGCTTCGGCGGGCTTATGGCTCAAGCTTGAAAGGATTACAACAAACTCATCGCCGCCCAATCTGGCCACCGTGTCATCGATTCGCAACTGTAACTTCAAACGATGCGCCATTTCTTGCAACACCCGATCACCTGCTGGATGGCCAAGCGAATCATTGATGTTCTTGAAATTATCGAGGTCAATAAAGAGCAAGGCGCCGTGAAGATTGCTGCGGTTGACGCGAGCAATTTCGATATCGAGGCGCTTGACCATTTCGTTGCGATTGGGCAAGCCGGTTAGTGAGTCATAGTAGGCTAGATATTCGACTTGTTCTTCGGCGGCTCGTAAGTGTCGAATATCTCGCGCGATAGTTGAAAAGAATTCGATTTCGCCCTGATGATCTCGATGTGAGATCAACACCTGCGAGGTCAGCACGTTGTCGCCATTTAATGCGAGAAAAGTGGTTTCGTCCGTCCACATGCCTTCGCGGATTGCGCAGGGAATTCCTTCGCTGAGTATCTTGCGGCCATCGGCTGGGGAATGGAAATCGGCTAATCGAATTCGGCTTACTTCTTCACTCTTGGTAATTCCCAGCAAGTTTCTACCTGCTTGATTAATGTAAGTCAGAAAACCGTCCAAGTCGGCAATGCAAATTAAATCTGGTGTGGCTTCCAGAATCGTGACTAAACGTTGCTGACGTTCATTGGCTAATTTTTGATCAAGCAACAAGCGCCATTCACGCATCACTCGGCCCGCAATTCCTGGCAAGGAGGCGATGCCTTGTTGGTTTTTAACCACGTAGTCGGCAGCGCCTGATTTGATTGCGCTGACCGCTATTTTTTCATCACTGCTATGGTTTAAAACAATCGTGGGACATGTGGAGTTAGTGTTGATTAAATCGGTTCCGTAACCATCGGGCAAACTTGCGTCAGTGATGATTAAGTCGGGGTTTGACCTATCGATGATCGAACGAGCTTTTTTTAAGCTGCTGGTATGCGTCAGGCGGCACTGAGTTTGCTCGGCAAAAGCGCGATTGATTTGTTCCACGCATTCAGCGTCTTTATCAACTAATAAAACGCTGTATTCAGGCTGATATCGAGACTTTAAATGTGATTTAGATGAGTTTGAATTCTGCATAACGGTGCCGAGCTATCGGCAGCGATCGCGTTAACCAAAGAAAATATTACTAATTTCCTCACATTGAAATTCAACATCAACGACGATTTCAGGGATTTTTGCCGCATCGAGTTCAAGCAGCTCAGCCAATTTAGCGATCTGTGGATTTTGCTCGACCTCGGTTACATCGGCAACGGGTGGATTATTGTCATCGGCTAGTTGGTTGGCTAAAGCCAATATAGTCGCGGACTGCTGCAGATCACCCGCAAGTTGAATCTGGTGATGGCAGCGAACCAGTTCACAAAGTTCAGTTGGCAGGCCCCATGCTTCAGCCAACAACCCACCCACCTCAGCATGATCGAAACCCAGCAACTCGCGTTCGGCTTGGTCTCGAAGTTGATGGTGTTGCTCGATCTGTTGGTTGACCTCGTTGGCTAGACTTCGATTGGTTTGATAGATCACCAAAACGCCTAAGTCGTGAAGCATGCCTGCGAGAAATAAGGTCTCGCGATTGGCATGTCGAATGGCCTTGGCGATAATCCGTGCGCCGATGCCGCAGCGTAAACTGTGCAACCAAAACTGATTGATATCGACCCCTTGGTTAGGCAGTGAGCTCATCGAATTGACTACCGAAGCTGCCAGCACCAAGTTGCGTAGATCACTTTCTCCGATCACACCAACTGCGTCGAATATGTTTTCAAGCGGGCCGGCAAACCCATAGTAAGAGCTATTCGCGATTCGCAGCACTCGAGCACTCAGACCCGGGTCGTAGGCAATCACCTCGGCTATCTGCTCGCGAGTGTGCGTGGGTTGATCGATGGTTTGCTGCAAACGTAGGTAGGCTTCGGGCAGACTGATGAGCTTTAGCACGCCTTCGACAAGTGTCTGCGGGGTTGTTAGTGCGGCAATGGACTCCATTTTGTTAGGCTCTCAATAGTGGTGCTATCGAGTATAGATGAATGCTTTCAATTTTCTTCAGTCGACCCTGGCTTGAAGGGTTTGGGTCGAGGAAAACGCGAGGTTATATCAAATCGGGTTAAGTCCATGTGGCTTCGCGTGTATTCTTCAGCGGCGTCTTGCTTCGGCTCGAAATCCCAGCTCTGGTAGCGACCGACGCGCAGCGCCGCATGCACTGCCCGTCTGCGCTCTTGGTCCTGGATGATGGTTTTACGCAGTGCTGCAGCATCCCAGTGAGCTGCGGCTTCGAGACGAAAAGGTCTCAAGGATTCATCACAAGCTAGATTGATTAATTCATCGGGGTCGTTTTCCAGATCGAACAGTTGCTCAGGATCGGTCGCGCAGCAAATATATTTAAACTGACCACGGCGAATCATCAGCATCGGCGCCGCAGTGCCTTCGGCCAAGTATTCGCTGACACAAACATTAGGGTCGGAGTTGCTATCACCGTCACATAGCGGTTTTAGTGAACGGCCCTGTAAAGGATCGATGATTGCCGGTTGGTTAACTCCGGGTTGCTCTGCGGCTAAATCGATTAGGGTTGGCAGCACATCAACTTGGGCCACTGGGTTTTTCACTCGAGTTGGTTTAAAACGCTGCGGCTGGTGGATGATTAAAGGAATTCGATTGGACCATTCACGAAAACTCATTTTGTACCAGAGACCGAATTCGCCGAGCATATCGCCATGGTCGGAAATCAACATGATGGTGGTGCTGTCGGCGATGCCACAGTCGTCGAGGGTTGCCCTTAATCGCCCCACCCAGTGGTCGAGATAACTAACGTTGCCATAATAGGCGCGACGCGCATTGATAATGTCTTGCTCTGTGATCTCCACGGCATCTAGATCAATTACCTTTTCCAAGCGTGCATTGTGCGCATCTTGTTTGGCCGGACGGCTCACCCGAGGCAAATTGATATCTGATTCTTGATACAGGTCCCAATATTGCTGGCGGGTTGCATAAGGGTCATGCGGATGAATGAAACTTGCGACTAGGCACAAAGGGCGAGTGTCTTCACTGCGCGCGTGGTCGTAAATCGCCCGTTCGGCTTTCGCACCGACTTCGTCATCGTAAGCGAGTTGGTTGGTAATTGCGGCAACCCCGGCTTGTTTGACGCTCGACATGTTGTGGTACCACAAGTCGATCCGCTCATCGGGATGGTTCCAATCGGGCACCCAACCAAAGTCAGCGGGGTAGATATCCGTGGTGACACGCTCTTCGAAGCCGTGCAACTGGTCTGGGCCGACGAAATGCATTTTGCCAGAGAGGCAAGTTTTGTAACCCATCAGGCGCAGGTAATGGGCGAAAGTCGGCATCGTAGACGGCATATAGGCGGCGTTGTCGAAGCCACCGCATTTCGAAATGTTTTGCCCGGTCATAAACGCATATCGGGCAGGGGTGCACAGTGGGCTGGAACTATAGGCGGCGTCAAAAACGACACCCTCTTCGGCTAGACGATCAATGTTCGGGCTTTTGACCACCGAATTGCCGTAACAACCCAACGCCATAGCGGTGAGTTGGTCGGCCATGATCAGCAGGAAATTTTGCATACTTTGCGGCCGATTTTAATCCTTGGGTGACGATCGATGACGCAATTTGATGGCGCAGGGTGGCCGCTCAAAGTAAGTTCTTGCCATCAAACACGATGACTTCAAGATGGCTCGTGTCGAGGTCATCAATGCAACCTAAATTGACTCGACAATGCCCTGGCATTCGCATCATTTCGTTGTGCGTAAAGATGCCGCAAGTTTTGCAAAAGTAATGCTTAGCGATTTTACTGTCGAATTGATAAAGGCCAAGATCGGTTGGTTGTGCTTCAACTTTAAGTTTGTCCAGTGGAATTGCTTCAGGACTCATCAACGCACCCTTACGCGAGCAAATCGAGCAATTGCAGCGCAACGCTTTGTCGATGGTTTCACCCTCGTAACTAAATTGGACCGCACCACAATGGCAACTGCCATGATAAAGACTAGACATTTTTTCTCCTCAAATTTTAATTTCGGCCTTACTTAAGAACCCTATTTGATGGCCGTAAATAGAAACCGGTTAACGCAAAAGAAATAGTCTTGGTTGTCACGTAAAGTTACTATTCCGGCCAACCATTGGTTCGCCTCTATCTCGTCGATCAACTGGAGCCGCTGAGCGGTTCTGGCGATACTATCGAGCATTCCAACTGAGAAGCTTTGGTTACCATTGCCGGTGTTGAGAATGGGTATCGCTTCTATTTGAATATCGCGAAAGTTCAAATCGCTTAACAATCGGTTCAGCTGGCGCGGCAGGTTCGGGTTGGCCATAGCCAAGTCATTCGCGTCAAAAACCTTGCGCGTAATCTGTGGATGATGGCTGTGTAAAATAGCGCCTTGCCAATCTGTTTCGATAATTGCGAGGCGACCGCCCGGTTTAAGCACTCGATAGAGTTCGGACAAGGCGGCAGGCAGATCGTCGACGTAGAGCAAGGTTTGAGTGCAGCTAAGGGCGTCAAAGCTCGCATCAGCAAACAGAATTTTCTCAATGCTGCCTTGTTGTAAAGTGACTTGGCTTAAATGTGCGCAGCGCGGGGCGGCGACGGCTAGCATTGCCTCGCTAAAATCGACCCCTTCTGCGCGACCTTGCGGACCTACCGCTTCGGCTTCAATTTCCAGCAGCAGGCCGGTTCCACAACCGGCATCCAACACCGATTCACCGGGCTGAAGGGTGAGTGCTTGTAGCGTCTTTTGTCGTTGATGAATGATTTCCGGGGTGCGATAACTGCGTTCAATTACTTCGGCGGCTTTGGCGTCATATTTTTGCATCGCAGTCAATTCCGAGCTTAGGTTTCTGCCGACACCACGAGTTTGAGCCCTCGTTTGTATAACTCAGCCGCCTTATCTTCCTGCTGCAACTCTTGCTCAAATAACTCGGCCAAAGCCAAACAGGCCGCTTGGGTTGGTCGTTCACCAATGCTGGCTTCTAGGTAACCTTGCGCCTTGCCCCACAGGCGTGCGCGCATCGAAATTCGCCCTAAAGCCAACAGCAAATGCTCATTGTGGCCGAATTCAGCGAGCCATTTCTCAGTGCGCTTTAGCTGCGCATTAACATCTTTAGCTTCAAATTGACCATAGATTTCGATTAAATGATCATCCCATTGACGCTCAAGCCCACTGACGATTATTTTTCCAGCGCTACCGCTGTTCCAATCGTGATCAGTCATTATTGTCAAGTAATGAAACATCAAGGCCGATTCGCTTTGTACCCGTTTTGGAACTTGATTCCAGGCCTTTTCAAATTCTGCCTGATCTACCAAAGCCGCTCGATCGAGGTCGCCGCGAAAGCCCGCCAACTCCATTTCTTCTAAACGCGCTGGTTCCAACAACTTTTTGCGTCGCAAATCGGGCAATAGTTTGGTCAGAGCGGACCAGTCTTTAAGTTCAAAAAATGCTCGACCTAAGAGCATTAGAACATAGTCATG
>CBDTWQ010000084.1:0-7039 GCA_965364115.1 uncultured Gammaproteobacteria bacterium
GCTTGGAGAACATGAGCAACGCGCCTTATCTGTTGCCAAAAGCTCGAGCGGGTTTACGCATGGGTCATGCGCAGTTGCTCGATCATATGTTTGTTGATGGGCTCGAAGATGCCTATGACCAAGGCAAATTAATGGGCGTGTTTGCTGAAAACACGGCGGATCGATATTCGTTCTCGCGCGAAGCTCAAGATGATTTCGCGATCACCTCACTGAAACGCGCCCAGGCTGCGATCAACAGTGGCGCATTCGAGTCGCAAATTGCACCGGTGACCTTTAGCACTCGCAAGGGTGAGACCACGGTCGACGCTGACGAATCGCCCTTCAACGCCAACATAGAGAAAATTCCCCAACTGCGGCCAGCCTTTCGTAGCGATGGCACGGTAACTGCCGCCAACGCCAGCTCGATTTCGGATGGCGCGGCGGCGCTAGTTTTGACCACTGAAAGTGAAGCGGGTCGGCAGGGAATTAAGCCGTTGGCGGTGATTCGAGGTCACGCGACCCATGCGCACGAACCGCAGTGGTTTACCACTGCGCCGGTGGGGGCGATTCAGAAATTGCTTAAAGCACTCGATTGGTCTGCAGATGAGGTCGACTTGTATGAAATTAACGAGGCCTTCGCGGTGGTCACCATGGCCGCGATGACTGACCTCGGGCTTGATCACGCAAAGGTCAACATTCACGGGGGTGCTTGCGCACTCGGCCATCCGATCGGCGCTTCGGGTGCGCGAATTCTGGTGACTCTTATATATGCATTGCAATCTCAAGGGTTGAGCAAAGGCGTCGCCGCGCTGTGCATCGGCGGCGGTGAGGCAACCGCCATGGCTATTGAGTTGGTTTGACCTTATGTTGATTGCTAAATGCCTAGTTTCGAATGTCTCTTCAACGAAGTCTAATTTAATGAATCTAATGCAATGAGTGAGTTGAAGACTAAAGCGGACCCAGCTTCAGCCGAGTTTCGCGGAAATGCTGAGGCAATGGCAGCGTTGGTTGCCGACTGGCAAGAAAAAGTCGAGCAGATTAAACAAGGTGGGCATCTCGGCGCGCGCGAAAAACACTTGGCCAGAGGCAAGCTTTTGCCGCGAGATCGGATTAATCAGTTGCTTGACGAAGGCTCTGAGTTTCTCGAAGTTGGGCAATTTGCAGGCTTTAACCTTTACCCTGGAATTAACGTCGCGGCGGGTGGTTTGATTGCGGGCATCGGCCGAATTCATCGTCGTGACTGCATGATTATTGCGAATGATGCCACGGTCAAAGGCGGCTCCTATTTCCCGATCACGGTAAAGAAGCACCTGCGCGCGCAAGAGATTGCGCTTGAAAATCGCTTACCCTGTGTTTATTTGGTCGACTCCGGCGGCGCGCATTTGCCCAGCCAAGACGAAGTGTTCGCGGACCGTGAGCACTTTGGGCGGATCTTTTTTAATCAAGCACGGCTTTCAGCAAAGGGCATTCCGCAGTTAGCATTGGTGATGGGTTCCTGCACTGCGGGTGGTGCCTATGTTCCTGCGATGAGCGATCAAACCATCATCGTTAAAGATCAGGGCACGATTTTCTTGGCGGGCCCGCCACTGGTGAAGGCAGCCACCGGCGAGGTGGTGAGTGCCGAAGAGCTTGGCGGCGCTGACGTTCACGCACGAGTCTCGGGTGTCGCGGACTATTATGCCGAAAGCGAAATTGACGCGATCACAACCGCGCGCGAGATCTGCGCTAATTTTAACTTGCCCGAAGCCACTGGCTTGTCGCGTGACGAGCCGTCTGCGCCGAAGGTTTCCGCTGACCATCTATATGGCGTGGTGCCCGCTGATTTGCGTCAAGGATTCGATATCCGAGAAATTATTTCTCGCTTGGTCGATGGCAGTGAGTTTGATGAGTTCAAGCGATTTTATGGCAAGACTTTGGTTTGCGGTTTTGCCCGGATCGACGGATATCTGGTCGGCATCATCGCTAACAACGGCATCTTATTCTCAGAATCTGCGTTGAAAGGCACACACTTTGTGCAGCTTTGCAGTAAGCGCAAGATACCTTTGGTTTTCCTTCAAAACATCACCGGTTTTATGGTCGGCAAGAACTTTGAAAGGGGTGGCATTGCCAAAGATGGTGCCAAGATGGTGAGTGCGGTGGCCTGCACGCGAGTTCCCAAGTTTACGATTATTGTCGGCGGCAGTTTTGGTGCCGGTAATTATGCGATGTGTGGTCGCGCTTACGGCGGTCGCTTTCTCTGGATGTGGCCAAATGCGCGAATCTCTGTGATGGGTGGCGAGCAGGCGGCTTCGGTGTTGGCGCAAGTCACGCGAGACCGCAAAACGGCGCAAGGAGAAGCCTTTTCCGAAGAGGACGAAGCCGCGATCAAAGATCCAATTCGAACTCAATATGAAACTCAAGGTCACCCTTATTACGCCAGCGCGCGGTTGTGGGATGACGGCATTATTGATCCGATCGATTCGCGTAGACACCTCGCAATGGGGTTAGCCGCAGCGGCTAACGCGCCCGTTGAAGATACCGACTTTGGCGTTTTTAGGACCTAGCGCAATATGAGTTTAGAGCAAGAAATCGATGCGCGAGGGGTGGCTATTCTGAGTTTGAACCGGCCACAACAGCGCAATGCTTTTGATGATCGTTTGATCAAGCAGATGATCGCAACTTTAGACCTACTAGAAACCAATCAAGCGGTGCGGATAGTTGTGTTGCGTGGCAAAGGTGAGCACTTTTGTGCCGGTGCCGACTTGCACTGGATGCGTCAATCTGCCGATTTTGACGAAACTGAAAATAAAGCCGACACGTTACAATTGGCGCTGATGCTGGCGAAGCTTGAGCGGCTATCAAAGCCCACCATCGCGGTGGTGCAAGGGTCTTGCTATGGCGGCGGGATTGGTTTGGTGGCTTGCTGTGATATTGCGCTGGCGATTGAAGACACTCGCTTTTGCTTTTCCGAAGTCAGATTGGGATTAGCGCCAGCAACGATTGCGCCTTATGTCGTTAGAGCGATTGGTTCGCGCGCCGCTACACGTTATATGTTGAGCGCTGAGGCAATCAGCGCAGCACAAGCCGAACAAATGGGCTTGGTTCACGAGGTGTTGGCGTCGGTGAATCTTGAAGATCGCTTGGAAAAGCTGATTAGCTCGTTGCTGCAAGGTGGTCCGCAGGCCCAGGCCGCGACTAAACGATGGTTGGCACAGATTGCACCGATTACTGATGAGGTGATTAACGCCAGCGCAGAAGTCATTGCCGAACGACGTGCGTCAGCCGAGGGGCAAGAAGGGTTGCAGGCTTTCTTTGACAAGCGGAAACCAACCTGGGGTAACAAGTGACGCTGCCAGCGCGAGTTAAGATAGTCGAGGTCGGCCCACGCGACGGCCTACAGAATGAGGCTGCGTCCGTGCCGGTCGAGGTTAAAGCGGAGCTGATCGAAATGCTGGTAGCCGCGGGCTTGCCGGTGGTTGAAGCGGGCGCTTTTGTGTCGCCTCAATGGGTGCCGCAGATGGCCGACAGCGATCAAGTGTTTCGTTTGATCACGAAGCAAACAGGGGTTTCATATCCGATGTTGGTGCCAAACCTTAAAGGCTTGGAGGTTGCGCTCGAAGCCGGCGTGCAGGAGATTGCGCTGTTTGCCGCGGCCAGTGAAACCTTTTCGAGCAAGAACACCAACTGTTCGATCGCCGAGAGCATCGAGCGTTTTAATTTAGTGATCGACCGAGCGCAAGAAGCGAACTTGAAGATTCGAGGCTATATCTCCTGCGCTTTGGGTTGCCCTTACGAGGGTGATGTTAGCTTTGACCTAGTGGCCAAAATTGCGGAACGCTTGTATCAAGCGGGCTGCTATGAAATTTCATTAGCCGACACCATCGGAGTCGGCACCGCCAGCGATGCGGTGAAGATGGTTGAGACGGTTGCCGAACGCGTGCCGGTGGCTAAGTTGGCCGCGCACTTTCATGACACCTATGGTCAGGCGTTGACGAATGTTCACGCGGTGATGCAAGTGGGCATTGCGGTGGTCGACAGTTCTATCGCGGGCTTGGGTGGTTGCCCCTACGCGAAAGGTGCCAGTGGAAATTTGGCGACCGAAGATTTGGTCTATATGCTCGACGGCATGGGCATCGAAAGTGGCGTCGATATCAATCAGTTGCTCGCTGCGGGTCGTTACATTAATCACTTCCTAGCGCGTCAAACTGTGTCGCGAGCCGGACTCGCCTTGTCCCGTAAACAGGGTTGTTAAGGAGGGTGGAATGAGCGTTGCTTTTGCTTTTGATATTTATGGAACGCTGATCGATACCCATGGCGTCGTCGATGAGTTGCGCAAACATTTGGGTGATCGAGCCGTTGAGTTTTCAAAGATCTGGCGAGACAAACAGCTCGAATATACCTGGCGCCGAGGTTTGATGGGGCAGTATCAGAACTTTGCGGTTTGCACTCGGCAATCTTTAGATTACACCGATCTACTATTGCAAACTGATCTTGAGCCCGTGGTTAAAGACGAGTTGTTGCAGTGCTATCGTCGACTGCCCGCATTTGACGATGTTGCGGCCAATCTGGCGACACTCGCGCAAGCCGATTGTCAGCTGTTCGCTTTTTCCAACGGTCTTGCCGAGGATGTGGCGGGGCTATTGAAACAGGCCGGTATCGATCATTTATTTGATCGTGTTGTCAGTGTCGATGAGTTGCAAACTTTCAAGCCTGACCCGAAGGTCTATCAACACTTGCTGCGCGTGACGCAAACCCCAGCGGATCAATGTTGGTTGGTGTCGAGCAATGCGTTCGACGTGATCGGCGCTCGCGCTGTCGGAATCAAAACGGCTTGGCTTCAGCGTTCAAAAGCGACCGTTTTCGACCCTTGGGAAATGGATCCTGATGTTGTGATTAATGATCTAAGCGAGTTGCTCGAAAGCACTGGGTTGTAGCGCTGTGATGACGTTTTATAATGCGATTCAGCAAGGCGATTACTGCGCGGCTGAATTGACGCGGGTTTAAGATTTGGGCGGAATTGAATAAGTGCCGGTAACGTGGGCGACTAAATCGGTTTCGCTGAAGATCGAGACCTGCATCACAGCGAGTCGCCTGCCGAGTTTGATCACCTGGCCTTCTGCCACTAAATCGACCTCGCGCGGGCGGCGCAGAAAATTAATGTTGAGGCTGGTGGTTACCGCTAATTTGACTTCTCCAATTTCACTGAGCAGAACGGCATACATGCATGCGTCGGCCAGCATCATCATTTGTGGCCCGGCGATGGTGCCACCTGGACGCAGGGATCGGCTGTGATAGGGCAAGCGCATTTCAGCCACGCCATTTTTAATTTGAATCAACGAGATGTCATTCTCGGCGGCCCAAGGCAGCTCGGTTTGCATCAACTGGTTGAATTCGTGAACCTTTATTTTGCTCATAAGTTACCGATAGGTGGTTGGCTTTGGTTGCTTGCTGGTAGCATCAACATTATCATTTCTGTTGAAAGCTTGCACCGCCATAGGAACGCAATGCAAGCGCTTCAATCACGACCCCGATTCTTCTTCGCTTTGAGCTGATATGACGCGATCAGAAATAGACCCACAAAATACCGCTGCGGTGTTCGAGCAGCTGACCCGATCACGTCGCTCGGTCAGAGCCTTTCAGTCGACCCCGGTTGAGCAGAAAGTGTTAGAGCAAATTTTCGTCACCGCCGCGTCAGCGCCTTCCAACTGCAACACGCAGCCTTGGCATTGTCATGTGGTCTCGGCCGTCGTGCGAGATCGTCTGAGCGGAATTTTTCAGAACGAGACCATCGGCCAAGGGCATTATTCGACCGACTTTCCCTACGATGGGAAGTATCAAGGTGTCTATCGCCAGCGTCAGTTAGACGTCGCCGTGATGCTTTATCAGGCGCTCGGCGTAACTCGCGAGGATGCGGAAGGGCGGCGTCAAGCTTTCCTCCGTAACCTCGAGTTTTTTGGCGCGCCGCACGCCGCGTTTGTTTTCATGCCAGACTGGTGCGGTTTACGCGAAGCGGCGGATGTTGGCATGTATGCGCAGAATTTAATCTTGGCGATGCAATCGAACGGCGTGGCCAGTTGTCCACAAACGATTTTAAGCTATGACGCCGATTCGGTTAGGCGAGAGCTTAAAATTGACGCAAGTAATAAACTCTTGTTTGGTATTTCGTTTGGATATGAAGATGCCAGCAAGCCCGAGAATCAAATCAAGCCAAGCCGTCTCGCGTTAGCTGATTCGGTTAGCTTCCACTCATAGGTTATTCAATGTCTCACTATCAACCCCCTCTGCAAGAACTGTTGTTTACGATCAACGAATTGGTCGACCTCGAATCAATTTCAGCCTTGCCCAGGTTTGAAGACGCCAGCCCGGACTTGGTTGAGGCAGTTCTCGAACAAGCTAGCATTTTTGCCGCTGAAGTCTTTGCGCCACTGAATCACTCAGGTGATCAATTTGGCACTTCGGCCAGCGAAGGGGTGGTTACCAGTCCGCCTGGTTTTGCCGATGCCTATCGTCAATTTACCGAAAACGGCTGGCAAGGTATTGGCAAACCAACCCAATACGATGGCCAGGGTTTGCCCTATCTAGTGCATTCGGCGACAGCAGAGATGTGGTATTCGGCCAACATGGCCTTCGCCCTTTGCCCGCTGCTCACTTCCGGGGCTATTGAGGCGATGGAAACTCATGCCACCGAGGCAATGCGACAAACCTATATGCGAAAAATGGTCAGCGGAGAGTGGAGTGGCACGATGAACTTGACCGAACCGCAAGCTGGAACCGATTTGGCCGCAATCAAAACCCGCGCCGAGCGCGATGGCGAGCAATACCGTATTCACGGGCAAAAGATCTATATCACTTGGGGCGAGCATCAGCTGAGCGAAAATATTATTCACATGGTGCTGGCTCGGTTGCCGGATGCGCCGCCTGGGGTCAAAGGCATTTCTCTGTTTCTGGTGCCAAAGTTTCTGGTTAACGAGGATGGAAGCTTAGGCGAGCGCAACGATTTACAAGTGGTCTCGGTCGAATCAAAAATGGGGATTCATGCTTCGCCTACCTGCGTGATGGCTTATGGCGACAACGATGGCGC
>CBDTWQ010000085.1:0-7005 GCA_965364115.1 uncultured Gammaproteobacteria bacterium
GGCACAGTATTTCTACCGAGGGATTTTAAGTCCCTTGCGTCTACCAATTTCGCCATCCGGGCCAGAATCGCACGATGTTTGGAGGCTGAGGGCGGAATCGAACCGCCGTACACGGCTTTGCAGGCCGCTGCATGACCACTCTGCCACCCAGCCATCTAAGTGTGCAAGTTGCGCTTGGTGTGGATAATCTTACGCTACTGGTTTAAAAAAGCCTCGATCAAATCGAGGCCAAATATCTGGAGCGGGAAACGAGATTCGAACTCGCGACCTCAACCTTGGCAAGGTTGCGCTCTACCAGCTGAGCTATTCCCGCGAAGGGTCGATATTCTATAGATTCACCTAGGGCTGTCAACATCATTAATGCACGGTTTGTCAGAGACGAGTTCCATAAAGCGGTTTCGATTCCCTAAGGTGTGCCCTATTCGTTTCTGCTGATGATTGGCCAAGCGGCTCTGAGATAAAGCACCATTGAGGCGATCGTCAATATTGCGGCGATATAATAGATCGCCAAACCGATTTCAAATATTGGCAACTCTAGGAAAGGCTCGTAATAGATTAAGAAACCAAGGGCTATCATTTGCGCCACAGTCTTGGTTTTGCCGATCCAAGAGACTTTAACCGCAGCTCGGCTTCCCAGTTCTGCCATCCATTCACGTAACGCTGAAACCGTGATTTCCCGTGCCACAATTATCACTGATGGCAAGGCAACATAGATAGTCGGGTGTGCCTGGACCAGCAAGATGATGATTACCACTATCATCAGCTTATCGGCGACCGGATCGAGAAAAGCACCGAATGCCGATTCTAGTTTCAGGCTTCTCGCCAAATAACCATCAACCCAGTCACTGATGCAGGCAATCGCGAAAATGCCGGTTGCCGCAATGTTGACCCAGCTGAAGGGCAGATAAAAGACGATAACGAACAGCGGAATCAACCCGATGCGAAACAAGGTGATGGCGGTTGGTAAGGTAATTTTCATTGGAGGTTGATTTAGATTCTAGTGGTGAAAACTATCATAGATCGCTTGTGCGGTCTCGCGGTTAATGCCTTTGATGCGAATCAATTCTTCGACGCCCGCGGCTTGCACGCCATGCAGCCCGCCAAATGTATTAAGCAACAGTTGACGCTTCTTTGCGCCGATTCCGTCAATATCTTCGAGCCTCGATGTACGTCGAGTTTTGGCTCGGGCTTTGCGATGGCCGGTAATCGCGAATCGATGTGCTTCATCTCGAATTTGCTGGATCAACAACAGTGCGGGCGAGTCCATTGGTATATGGACTGGCATCATTTCTTCATCAAGAATCTCTTCATAACCTGCCCTCCTCTCGACGCCTTTAGCCACCCCGAAAATACGCAGATTCTCTTTAATGGTCGGGATATTCAGCGATTCCATGACTTCTAAAGCAACCCCCAGTTGACCTTTACCGCCATCGATCAGAATCAAGTCGGGCAACAGATCAGGAGAGTTCTGCCGTTTTTGATATCGTCGGTGCAAAACCTGAGCCATTGCCGCATAGTCGTCTCCAGGGGTTATATCTTTAATGTTGTAACAACGATACTCCGATTTGATCGGGCCATCCTTGCCAAAAACAACGCAAGAAGCCTTAGTTGATTCACCCATCGTGTGGCTGATATCAAAACACTCAATCTTTTTCGGCGCGGTTTCTAAGTGCAGGTTCTCTACCAAGTCTTGCCATCGCTTGCTCAGCAGCTTTGCCGAAATGAGGTAATTATCCAACGCTTGGGTGGCGGTCGTCGTTGCGTTTTCCAATGCGTGTCGCCGTTGCTCGCGCACTCTGTGAAGAATCCTAACGTTTGATTGCCCTAGCTGATGTAAAGAATCGGCTAGCAGAACAGGGTCGGTCAATTCGTGACTGACAATGATTTCAGCGGGTGTTGGGTGATTCGAGTAGTGCTGGATCAAAAAAGCCTCGATCAGTTCGGACGGGTTGGTTTCGAGTTTCACCCGATTGAAAAAGGCTTTGTTGCCAAGCGAGGTTCCGTTGCGAATCATAAACAATTGGATGCAACTAAAATCTTGCTTAAGCTCGCAAGCGACGATGTCGATGTCATTTTTAAAGTCAGTGACATATTGTTTTTCGGTAACACGGCGCAGCGATTCAATCCGGTCGCGGACTTCGGCCGCCTGTTCATACTTCAGATCGATGGAAAGTTGTTCCATTTGTTCAATTTGCAGATCAATCAATTTTTCACTCTGACCCTCAAGGAACAGTCTCGCTTGGTCAATCTGTTCTTGGTATTGCTCTTGCGAGGTGTGCCCGACGCAAGGGCCGGTGCAGCGTTTTATCTGATATTGCAGGCAAGCGCGGGTTCGATTGTTCATCGCCGAATCTTGACAGTTCCTGAGTTGAAACATTCGCTGTACATGATTGATCGTATAACGAATCGAACCAGCACTAGGAAAAGGGCCATAAAACTTTCCTTTACGTCGGTCCGGTTTGCCTCGAAAAACGGTCAATCGAGGGTAATCATGATTACTCAGAAAAATATACGGATAGCTTTTGTCGTCGCGAAATAGAATGTTATAGCGCGGATTCAGATTTTTGATCAGATCGTTCTCGAGCAACAAGGCTTCACTCTCGGTGCGAGTATTGATCACTTCGATATGCTGAATTTTATTGACCAGCGAGATGATTCGGGTAGAAAGTCCGGTATTGCGAAAGTAGCTGGACAATCGCTTCTTAAGGTTTTTTGCCTTGCCAACATACATAACCTTGTCATGCTGGTCGATCATCCGATAAACCCCAGGTTTACCGTTGACGTTAGCGAGGAAAGTCTTGTGGTCAAACTTCGCTGTCATGAGTAGGTTTGGCGGGTTGGAATAAAAGAGTTTCTAATCATATTCGGCGATGGACTGTGGTCTTAGCTCAAACTTTGACTGCAATAGTTGGGATTGTAAAGAGGCCACCCTAAGATTCAAAAGCGATGCAGTGAATTGAGTCAATGAAAATCGTGATTGAGTTCATCTATCAACATTTGCCAACCTCCACCGGTATTAGGTTGAATCTACCGTTGGTCGGCCCTTCGGTCAGCTTGTTCAGCTCGCTACTCAGATTGCTTAAAATCTATGATCCCTTGTGCCATCGCAATTTTGACTAGATCAACTTCATTTTGTGCGCCTAGCTTAATCATCATTCGGAGGCGATAAGTGCTGATAGTCTTTGGACTGAGGCAAAGGCTCTCAGAAATTTCAGCATTGGCTATGCCTTGGGACATCATCAGCATCACTTGGAATTCTCGGCGCGACAGCTCGTCTATTGGGTTTTTAGGCGTACCGGGCAGCGCTTCAATCGCGATTTGCTGAGCAATGGTGGGTGCAATATAAGCCCCCCCCGTATGCACTAGTTTGATAGCTCGCAGCATCTCTTCTAAACCACACTCTTTAGTGAGATAACCTCTCGCACCGATTTCCAGCATCCGTTTGGGGAAAACTTTTTCGCTGTGAATGCTGAGAACGATGATTTTTTGTTTTGGATGTCGTTGCAAAATGCGTCGACAGGCTTCAACGCCGCCGATTCCTGGCATATTGACATCCATTAAAATGACGTCGGGTTTGAGTTTTTGAGTTAGTGTGATGCTGTCTTCGCCGCAATTAGCCTCGCCGACCACCTTAATTTGACCACTGTCTTCCAACAGCCTACGCACACCGGTTCGTACAAGTTCGTGATCATCGGTTAGCAATACATTTATCATTTATCAAACCAAAATAAACAAACCAATAAAGATTCAAGCTGGCTGTGTTCAGCTATTCTAGAGATCAAATCAGTTCACTCTCTAAGTAAATTGAAATTCAGTAAATTGAAATTCAGTGAATTGAAACTGGGCAAATTAAAATGGGGTGAACTAAAAACGTAGCAGCACTGAACCCCAAGTAAAGCCGCCACCAAAGGCTTCCAACAACAACAGTTCATTGGGCTTGATTCGGCCGTCCCTAACCGCAACATCGAGAGCCAACGGCACTGAAGCGGCAGACGTGTTGCCATGCTTGTGAACCGTCACCACGACTTGCTCCATCGACATCTTAAGCTTTTTGGCGGTTGCTGCAATAATTCGAATATTAGCCTGATGCGGAACCAACCAATCAATATCTGATTTTTGCATATCGTTAGCCTCAAGCGTTTCATCGACGATCCGGCCGAGCGTATTGACCGCCATTTTGAAAACTTCATTGCCGCGCATTTCGATATAGCCTTTGCCGGCTTTAACTTGATCGAAGCCGTCTGAAATGCCGTGTGGCACCCAAAGTAGTTTTTCGTATTTACCATCCGCATGGATATGCGTAGACAAAATGCCAGTTTCCTCATTGGCTTCGAGGATAACCGCTCCGGCGCCATCACCAAACAACACACAAGTCGTTCGATCTTGCCAATTCAGAATGCGAGAAAAGACTTCAGCGCCGACCACTAGGGCGCGTTTAGCGCTGCCCGACTGGATGAATTTTTCAGCAATCGTGACCGCGTAAACAAAACCGGTGCAAACGGCCTGAATGTCAAAAGCTGGGCAGCCATGAATGTCGAGCCGTGCCTGCAAAATACAGGCTGAGCTTGGGAAAATTTTGTCCGGCGTCGACGTGGCTAAAATGATTAGATCAATGGTGTTGGGGTCGATGCCCGCAGATTCGATGGCTAATCGTGAGGCCTTCTCCGCAAGATCAACGGTGGTTTCGTTGTCACCCGCGATATGACGCTGTTCAATTCCGGAACGTTCACGAATCCACTGATCTGTCGTGTCAACTATTGCTTCCAGATCTTTATTTGTCATCACCCGTTCGGGTAGGTAGCTGCCGGTGCCCACAATACGCGCAAAACTCATGCGGTAGCTTCCTCGAAATGGCTTTGAATGGCACAGGAAATAAGTTTGGGTACGTCTTTCTCGATTTCTAATCGGGCGATCTTGATCGCATTCAAAAACGAGCTGATATCGGCACTGCCGTGGCTCTTGATCACGATACCGTTCAAACCGAGTAAGCTGGCACCGTTGTATTTACGCGGATCAAGTCTTTGACTGACAGCGTTTAGTACCGGAAAAGCAATCAAGCCGGCCAGCTTGGTTAACCAGTTGCGCTTAAATTCGTTGCGTAAAACGTGATTAACTAGCGAAGCAAGTCCTTCCCCTGTTTTTAGTGAGACGTTGCCAACAAAACCATCGGCAACCACCACATCAACCGTTCCTTTATAGATATCGTCGCCTTCGACAAAGCCGTGAAAATTTAATCCACTCTCGGATATCAGTTGATTCGCCTGTTTGATGGTTTCATTGCCCTTCATTGCTTCAGACCCAATGTTAAGTAAGCCGATAGTGGGCTTGGAGATGCCGTCGACAGACTGTGCAAGCACCGACCCCATTAAAGCGAATTCAGCCAGGTTAGTGGCGGAGCATTCTAGGTTAGCTCCCAGATCTAGCATATGGGTGTGCCCTTTTATCGCCGGCAGCGCGGTGCAAATCGCAGGGCGACTAATGCCCTGAATTGTTTTCAGCACAAACTTGCTGGTGGCCATTAAGGCGCCGGTGTTGCCGGCACTGACACAGGCTTGCACCGAACCATCTTTGACTAAATCCAACGCAACGCGCATGGACGAATCTTTCTTTCGTTTCAAAGCCAAGGCGGGTTGATCATCCATCTCGACAACCTCTGAAGCATGATGAATTTTGATTCGCGGGTTATTGGCAATCTGATTGATCTCGAGCTCAGACTCTAAACGAGTTTGATCGCCGACCAGCACTAATTCGATATCTACAATTTCTATCAGAGCTTGACGAGCCGCACTGACAGTTACGGAGGGCCCAAAATCTCCCCCCATTGCGTCAAGTGCGATTACAAATGTCTTCATTGACTTAATCTCGACCTAAAATGAATACGGGCGGTTAAGCCGCCCGTATTCATTACTATAGATCAGTTTCACTATAGATCAGTTTCGATTATTCGTCGTCGTCTTCGTCGACAATCTTGTCAGCGATTACTTTGCGACCTTTGTAATACCCGTCGGCGCTGAGATGATGACGAAGATGGGTTTCACCAGTAGTCGGTTCAACTGAGAGAGTCGATGTCCCGAGGGCGTCATGTGATCGTCTCATTCCCCTGCGGGATGGTGTTTTACGGCTTTTTTGAACAGCCATGGTGTTCTCCTGTTATTTAGTCTGCCGTTTTCAGTTGTTTTAAAACTGAAAATGGATTTTCTTTGGCGCCAGATTCAACCTTCTCTGTTTTCCAAAATTGGTTGCAAGCCTCATCTTTATGAGCTGGCGCCAGTGGAACAGCGAGTAGTATTTCATCTTCAACCAGGTCGACGATGTTAATCACACCTTCGTCGCTAGTGATGCCATCTAAACCGCTGCCGCGAATCATTTCCTCACTGGCATCGATCAGAAGCTTAAAACTCAGTTCAAGCGGCATTTCCATGGTGCTGAGGCAACGTTGACACTCTAGCTCAAGGTGGGCCTTAATTTGGCCAACTAGCATCGAGCTCTCGAAATCGTCACCCAAATCGTTGCAAACAAATTCGAATTCGACGTCGATGTAAGCAGTCTGTTTTTGAGAGTCTAAATTTAGAAAATCGCCTAGCCGAGTAAATTTCGACAACGCAATCCCGCCCTCAAAACAACCGTTACGGCCTAGCTCTTTGCTAACTTGGTAATGATCTTGCAACCTGCCACGCATAAGCGCGCGATTCTACAGGCTTGCTAACAAGATTGTCTACGTTAAATGCGGCTAAAAGGCCTGTGGTCAGTAATTTTTTGGCAGTATGTAATATACTCGGTAGAGAAACGAGCCGACTTTTCTGTTGGCGCGCTGTTTGTTTTTCCTCTATACGGAATCGTCGCCTTGCACCCGAACATCATTCTTGCCAGCAGCTCTCCTTTTCGAAAGGAACTTTTAGAACGATTGCACCTTGATTTTGAATGCCACTCGCCAGCGATTGACGAATCGACTATTGATGGCGAGTCTCCGGCTAACTATGTTTGCCGTTTGGCTCAGTCTAAGGG
>CBDTWQ010000086.1:0-6965 GCA_965364115.1 uncultured Gammaproteobacteria bacterium
CCGGTCCCGATTTACGGTTTGATCTATCCCGTTTATTCACTTTTCGACATGTCTCACTCCCAACGCTACCTGCAAAACCTTTAACCATGCGTTAACCGGCCAGGTTTTTAAACTCTGCTATATTTGAATTTAATCAAAATAATCATTCCAAAAGATATCGCATATGCCATTCGAATGTCCTGTTTGTCAGAGTGCTCTGAATAAAAGTCAGTATGAGGGTTCTAACACCTACCCTTGCTCGAACAATTGTGGTGTTTTTCTGAGCCGAAAGAGTTTACGGATTATCGAGGAAGCACGTGAACAATCGATATCCATGTCTTCCGTTCCAAACAATGGCGATGACAAAGGCAGCCCCAAATCTTGCCCGAAATGTAAAACGAGGATGGCAAAAAAAAATTACGGGGAGTTAAGTTCAACCATTATCGATTATTGCACGAGCTGTCAGGGTATGTGGTTAGACCCAGGTGAACTGGAGCGAATTCAGGTTTTTTACGAAGCAGCGAACGACTTTAAAGAGCCACCAAAAAAGGATGAAACCGAACCTGGCTTTGCTTGCCCCAAATGTGCGACTGAACAGACTAAAAAGCAAGAGTGCATCCAATGCGGCGTTATTTTCAATCGATATAAATCGCCGGCTATAGACAGCGAGATTCAGCAGAAGATTAAACAAACAATATCGTCAGAACTGGAAGCCACGTTTAAGAATTTGCAGCATTTGGAAGTCGATCAAAAATTTCACCTCACCGAAGTAATGATTAACATCGAGCACTGTAATGAATACAAACTCACTTTATTTCCGCCCGATGCACGCAAGGGAACCTGGAGAATCGAGGAACAAAACGTGTCCGCATTTTCATTTTTTGGACGCAACCTGTTTGGGTTTCTATATACCTCGACCATGCACTTGTTAGATAGCGTCGGTAACATCGCATTGAGATTTCATCGTAAGCCACGCTTATATTTTCATGAGCTCGAAGTTTATGATGAAAACGGCGTCGAATTTGGCAGGGTAAAAAGAGAATTCTCGTACTTTCATCGTGTGCTATCAGTGGAGAATAATAAAGGAACCCGGCAATTAAAGGTGGTTGGTCCTATCTGGAGCCCATGGACTTTTCAGGTTTATAGTGGTCGCAAAAAAGTCGGTGTGATAACCAAAGAATATTCAGGACTTTTAATGGAAGCTTACACGGACGCAGATAAATTCAAAATTGAATTCACTGGGCCATTAAATAATTCAAAGAAGCGACTCTCAGTGGCTGCGTTAATGTTAATTGACTCATTATATTTTGAAGGAGAAAAAAGTTATTTTAGCCACTTTATGTCAGCTCCCGGTATCAGTGTTGGTGTTTTTCTAACGATACTTGTTTGGATTTCATATTATCAATCGACGCTTTGAATCAACACTTTGAATAGAAAGGCAGATTCGACCTTCAAATCCAATCATAGCGACTGCTGAAGCTCCGATTTTCACCGAGGATTCGCACCAGGTTTTGCACAAGTTGCGGCAGCGACTAGTATGGCAGTTTAGAAAGGCTGAAATTAATCAACCTTTTAAAAACTTGCTAGAATGATTTGCCGAGCATATTCGAATTGTTGGCTATTCACTTATTTGGGTGCTGAGTAAAATATTATCTGCTAGGTTAATCGAGCCGCAATCGATGAGCCGCAGTCGCTGCAGTTTGACGATCCGCCTAGGTCGGGGGTGAGACTGTCGGCCTCGCGTATGGTGTCTTCGATGGCGGTTATGATGGCATCGTGGGCGTTACGATGACCGAGGTGGTCTAGCATCATCGCGGCTGACCAAATTTGTCCGATTGGGTTGGCGATGCCTTGGCCGGCAATATCGGGGGCTGAGCCATGCACCGGCTCAAACATCGATGGGAAATCGCCTTCTGGGTTGATATTGGCAGAAGGTGCGATGCCGATGGTGCCGGTAATGCCAGGGCCGAGGTCGGAGAGGATGTCGCCGAATAAATTGGAACCCACCACCACATCAAATATTTCTGGTTTGTTGACGAAATGCGCGGTCAAAATGTCGATATGATATTTGTCGACATCGATCTCGGCGAATTGCGGCTGCATTGCTTCGACGCGTTCATCCCAGAAGGGCATGGTGTGGATGATGCCATTCGATTTGGTTGCCGAAGTAAGGCGTTTTGCGGCACGCGACTGCGCTAATTCAAACGCATATCTCAACACTCGATCAACCCCTTTGCGAGTAAATATCGATTGCTGAATCACCATTTCATCTTCAGTGCCGGCGTATAAGCGACCACCGACATTGGAGTATTCACCTTCGCAATTTTCGCGAACCACATAGAAGTCGATGTCACCCGCTTTCTTGCCAGCCAAAGGGCAATTCATCCCTTCGAACAATCGCACCGGGCGAAGGTTAATATATTGCTGAAATTCGCGTCGAATCGGAATCAATAATCCCCACAACGAAACATGGTCTAGCACCGGCGGGAAACCAACGGCGCCGAGGAAAATCGCGTCGAAGCCACGCAGTTGATCGATGCCATCATCGGGCATCATCGCGCCGCATTCAAGATAACGCTCGCAGCTCCAGTCAAAATGGGTAAATTCAAAAGAAAGACCAAAATGAGGTGCCAACGCTTGCAGCACCTTTAAACCTTCTGGCACGACTTCTTTGCCAATGCCGTCGCCTGCAATGACCGCGATTCGAAAATTTGATTTACCTGACATTGATAGAGGTCCGTTGATATGAGGCTATTGAAAGGGTCGATTAATATGAGGTTACTGATGCGGCTTTGGGGCGAACTCAACCGCCGAGAAACAACTCGCCCACCTTGGGGTTCTTCAACAGATCATCGCCGGTGCCGGCAATCGCCAACTGACCCGATACGAGGACATAACCGATGTCGGCAAACTCTAAACCTTTCTTCGCATTTTGTTCGACCATGATGATGGTTTTACCTTCCTGATGTTGCAGGTCATCTAAAATTTCAAACACCATGTCGATAAAACGTGGTTCGAGTCCGATCGAAGGCTCGTCCACCAACAACACATCAGGATTCATCACCAACGCGCGTGAAATCTCTAACAACCGTCGTTCGCCACCTGACAACACGCCGGCCTTATGTTTGCGCCGTTCGGCCAACCGAGAATATTTGTCGAACACCATCTCTGCTGCCTGCTTCGCTTCTAGCGGTTTGTCTTTTAGAAAGCCACCCATCCACAAGTTTTCCTCGACGGTCATTCCGGGGAAAATCGACTTGTCTTGCAATATGTAGGCAATGCCGGCCTTTGCCAGTTTCTGGTTTGGTGTCATCCGCGTGATATCCGCTTTTTCATCACCCGAACCAATCTCGATGCTACCAGAGAAGATCCGATTGAAACCGAATATAGCGTGCAAAATGGTCGACTTGCCCGCGCCATTGGGGCCAATCAAACAGAGCGATTGTGCCTTACCGACGCGCAGATCAAAATTGTGCAGAATTTCCATCTGGCCATAACCCGCGACCAAATTATTGAGCGAAACGTGCGGCTCGTTACCCGCCAGCGCATCGAGTTGATCGAGCGTGATGTCTTCCGCAATGGCCGCCGCCCGACGAGTGACTTCTTCAACCGAAATGACCGTTTCGACACTGCCGCCGTGATAGCCGCTGGCTTTTTTGACGTCTTTCGTGTTGTTCTTTTTTGGATCGTCGCTCATTAGTGAGCTCCGAGGTAGGCGTCAATCACGCGTTGATCACCTTGAATTGCCTCGGGTGTTCCTTGAGCCAACATTTCGCCATGCGCCAAACAATAAATTGAATCGGCCAAGTTCATAATGACTCGCATATTATGTTCGATCACAAACAAGGTGATGCCGAACTCTTCGTTAGCTCGCTTCAATCGGTCGATTAAACCATTGATCAAAGTCGGATTGATGCCGGCGGTTGGTTCGTCTAGCAACAAACAAGTGGGTTCGTTCATTAGCGCCATCGCAAACTCCAACAGCTTTTGTTGCCCAAAAGAAAGATCACCGCTCTTCAACAAGCGTTTCTCATAGAGACCGACAAATTCAAGTAAGTGATCGGCGCGATCATAGTCCGCTTGGGTGTTTTTCCTCAATGCATCCAGCAGAGTCATTTTACGATGCGGCATCGAGATCAACATGTTTTCGACACAATTCATTGCGCCATAAATTCGGGTTTGTTGAAAAGTGCGCAACAAACCCAGCCGTGCGATTTTTTGCACCGACAATTTTGAAATTTCCGCGCCTTCAAACTGTATCGAACCACTATCAATCGGATGATAGCCAACAATCGAGTTAAACAAAGTCGTTTTGCCCGAACCATTGGGGCCAATCAGCCCGGTGATGCCGCCGCGCTTCACCTGCATCGAGACGTCGGTGTTGGCCTTGACGCCACCGTAGGCCTTGGAGACATTCTGCACATCAATGATGATGTCGCTCATGCCGCCTCCTCGTTTTTCTTGCCATCAACACGAACACCGAACCATTCGGGTTTGTTGTGCAGCAGATAACCCATCACGCCATCTTTGAAATAAACCACCGTAATGATGATCAAGGCGCCAAGCGCGACCCACTGCCAACCGAGGAAATAGTTCCAGGTGACCTCTTTGAAAACGTGGAATAAAATCGCGCCAATAACCGGGCCCCAAAGCGTTCCTTTGCCGCCAAGCAACACACAAACAACCATGAAAATTCCGAGATTGATGGTTTGATAAGCCGTTTCCAGTGGTTCAAAGTGGATCAACTGAAAGGCCGAAATGCCGCCTGCGATGCCAACAAAAAACGCGGCTATTGCCCAAGTGATGAGCTTGTAGCGCAGCGTGCGAATGCCCATCGCATCCGCCTTCTCTTCATCGTCTCGAATCGCATTGATCGCGGCACCGAATCGAGTTTGATAAAACCATTTCAAGAATAAAAATAGCGATACGCCAGTGCCTGCGAACAAAAAGTAAAAGAACACTTTGCCCTGATCTAGATCCCCCGGATACACCGGCAAGGCAATCCCTTGACCACCGCCAACCCAATCCCAGTTCGACACTAACTCGCCCGCCGCAATGGCTACACCGAGTGTGCCAATTGCAAAATACGGGCCACGCAGACCGAAGGTTAGAAAGCCAATCACCACCGCGCAAACTGAGCAAAACAAACCCGCGCCAATCACGCCAAGAAAAATCCCAAAGAAATATTGTTGAAAGGTGAACTTGTAGATGCCACCACCAGCTGCGCTGGTGTAATCACCAACGTCGTAAACCATGCCAATGCAAATAACCGCGGCCACATACATTCCAGTGCCATAAAAGAAAATGTTGCCGAGGGAGTTATATCCCATTTGGCCGCCGGTCATATCCCAGGTTAAGGAGACGATAATCATCAGCCACAGCGTGGCTAGTTGGGTTCCAAAATTGGGGAACACGAAAGGCGCGAGAAAGGTGATTGCGAGCAGTGCCGAATACAGAATGCGCTTGTTTCGATTCATTTCAACACCTGTCGAACCCGTAGCTGTTGGATCAAGCGAATCATCAGCACCAACAACAGCAAAATTACCGCAATCGCCTGCTGATAACCAATCCCAAAAATGTGCGCACCGTATTGTTCTAGCGCGCCGATACCAAGGCCAGCCGCGATCACGCCTGGTAAATTGCCGAGACCCGCCGCGGTGACTATTACGAATGCGCGAATTGAGTGGGTGATGCCATAAAAAGGCTGGATCAACCAAACCATCACAATAATCGCCCCGGCAGCACCACAAATCGCCGAATTCAATGAGAAGGTGAAAGCGTAGACTTTTTCAGTGTCGATTCCCAACACGCGGGCGGCTCGAGCATCTTGCGCGGTGGCACGAATTGCCTGCCCCATACGGCTCGATTTCATGAAGATAATCACCCCCGCTGCTAACAGCCCAGCCATAATCACGCCGATCAATTTGGCGATCGGAACGTCGATCAAGCCGTCGGCGAAATAAATGGTTTCATAACCGAGATCGACACTTTGAGTATCGGAGCCAAACATCAAGTTGAGAATTTGCGCCATCATGATCGCGAGGCCAAAAGTGGCCAGTAAAGAGGTGAACAGATCACGCTCAATCACCCGCGAGATCACCACTTTATAAACCACCCAACCGACGCCCCACATCACGATAAATGCCGCGGGCACACCCAACAACGCAGGAACACCCTGTTGCACTAACCACCAAGAAACATAACCCCCGGCGATAACAAGATCGCCCTGGGCTAGGTTTTTAACATTCATTACGCCCCAGACGAGTGCCAGGCCATAAGCTGCGAGCGCAAACAACGCGCCGATCATCACGCCATCGAGGACGATTTTTAGATTAACGATCGGGAACTGAATCAGTAACCCGATGTTACCGAGAATTTGGTCCATATTTCAGCCCAGCAGTGAGTCGGCAGGGCGACGATGCGCCCTGCTCGGGGGTTCCAGCGATCAGTTACTTACCGCGTGGCCAGTTCAACTTGTGCGAAGCAAAGTTGGATGGCGCAACGACGTTATAACTGCCATTTTGGATCTGACGCAGCACCATCGGTTTGGCGATGTTATTGCCCGCATCTGAGAATTTAATCCCGCCGTAGAAGGTTTGCATATCCGTGGCAGATAAAGCGTCGCGCACTTTATCTTTATCTAACGAATTGGCCCGCTCAAAAGCATCCTTGAAGACATACACGGCGGCTGAAGCCTGGGCTGTTTGATAAGGCACCTTCTTAGTCGCGTACTGAGGGTAGGCTGCTTTAAAGTTTTGCTCATATTCAGATGCCGAGCCAAACAACGGGTCGCTATATGACAGCGTTTCAGCCCACTGGGTGGCACAAAGAATGTCGTTCGCTGCGTCACCAAATTTGCCGGTCACATCCGCTGCTTCACAATGCGTCATCGCAATCATTGGCACTCGAATGTTTTGCTCGTCGAGCTGACGCACCGCGGTGGCGGCACCCTTCGAGTGACCACTGACGATTAACACATCAGGTTT
>CBDTWQ010000087.1:0-6889 GCA_965364115.1 uncultured Gammaproteobacteria bacterium
GCGGCGGCTTATAAGCAAGTTCCGATGATTGAACGCAACCCGTCTGAGGCCGTTCACAATAATGTGTTGGGCACTTATCGTGCTGCGCGCGCGGCGATTAAATCTGGGGTTGAGACTTTCGTCTTAATTTCTACCGATAAGGCGGTTCGTCCCTCAAGCACGATGGGTGCAACCAAGCGTTTTGCCGAGATGATTTTACAATGCTTAGCGCAGCAGTTGTCGACCAAAACACGATTCACGATGGTGCGATTTGGCAATGTGTTGGGTTCATCGAGTTCAGTCGTGCCCTTATTTCGTGAACAAATTCAAAAAGGCGGTCCTGTTACTGTCACTGACTCCAGAATCATTCGGTATTTCATGACCATTCCTGAGGCGGCTCAGCTGGTGATTCAAGCCGGCGCGATGGGGCGGGGCGGCGATGTCTTTGTTTTAGACATGGGCGAGGCGGTTCGAATTATTGATTTAGCCAAGCGGATGATCCAGTTGAGTGGTTTGGATGTGCAAGATGAGGATAACCCCGATGGCGATATCGAAATTAAGATTGTTGGGCTTCGTCCGGGTGAGAAGCTCTATGAAGAATTGTTAATTGGTGACAATGTGCAGCCAACCCGACATCCGTTGATCAGGTCGGCGACGGAAGATTGTTTGTCTTGGGCCGAACTGTCCGATTATTTGCGACGTTTTGAGCAGAACACTGGCCTTCAAGATGCGGAATATAGCCGTTCGCTGTTAGTTGAGGCGGTTAGTGGCTTTAGCCCTCAGTGCGAGCTTGCGGACATCGTTAGAGGGCAAACTAGGTTTAAATTACCGCAGATTGAGGTTGAAGAGCAAGCGTGCTACACGGCGGCTTGAGCTGCTTTCTGCCCTGTCAAGATGATTCCAGCTCGCGTTTGAGCTGGAAAATTCGGTCAACTCTGTGTATGTTGCGCGCCTTTCCTTAAGATTTCCTCTAAAATACTCCCTATGAGCGGAAAAGTATTTATCAAAACCCATGGCTGTCAGATGAACGAGTACGACTCGGCAAAGATGCTCGACGTGCTCTCAGCAGGCTGTGGTTTGACTTTGACAGATGATGAGGCCGAGGCTGATTTGCTGTTGCTGAACACTTGTTCAATTCGTGAAAAAGCTCAGGAGAAGGTTTTCTCTCAGCTTGGGCGTTGGAAAAAACTTAAACAGCAGAAGCCGGGTAAGTTAATCGGTGTCGGTGGTTGTGTGGCAAGTCAAGAAGGGGCTGCATTGCGTGAACGCGCGCCGTTTGTGGATATGGTGTTTGGGCCGCAAACCTTGCACCGATTGCCTGAAATGTTGCGGCAGTCTCGTTTAACTGGCAAGGCGGTGGTCGATGTTAGTTTTCCAGAGATCGAGAAGTTTGATCATTTGCCTGAACCCAAGTCAGATGGCGTCAAGGCGTTCGTTTCGATCATGGAAGGTTGCAGCAAATATTGCAGCTTTTGCGTGGTGCCTTACACCCGTGGTGAGGAAATTAGCCGGCCGCTGGACGATGTGATCGCCGAAGTGGCGAGTCTGGCAGGGCAGGGTGTGCGTGAAGTTAATTTGCTCGGCCAGAATGTTAACGCTTTTCGTGGTTTGATGGATGGCGGTGGCTTCGCCGACCTGGCATTGCTGGTTCACTATGTTGCTGCGATTGACGGGATTGATCGAATTCGCTACACCACATCGCATCCGGTTGAGTTTTCTGACAGCCTGATTGAGGCCTATGCGACCGTGCCCGAGCTAGTTGATCATCTGCATTTGCCGGTGCAAAGCGGTTCAGACCGTGTTTTGTCGATGATGAAACGTGGCCATAGCACGATCGAATATAAGCATAAAATTAATAAGTTACGGAAAATTCGACCTAATATCAGTCTGTCTTCGGACTTTATTATTGGTTTCCCGGGGGAAACTCAGGCCGATTTCGACGCGACCATGAAGTTGATCGACGATGTCGGCTTTGATGCGTCATTCAGTTTCATATACAGCCCGCGCCCTGGCACCCCGGCAGCTTTCATGCCGGATGATGTGACCCTCGAGACTAAGAAAGCACGATTGGCTGAACTGCAACAAAAGCTGTTGGGCCAGGCGAATCAAATTTCGCGGCAGATGGTCGGTTCTCGGCAGTCAGTTCTGGTCGAGGGTTTGTCTAAAAAATCGAATGCTGAGGTGTCGGGCCGCACCGAAAATAATCGGGTGGTCAACTTTGCAGGTGACGAGCAGCTGATCGGTCAGTTTGTTGAGGTGGATGTCACCGAAGCACTGAATAATTCGTTGAGAGGTATTTTGGCCAATGCATAACGTTTTTTCTCGAGTTCAGGAGCAGTCATGAAACGCACAATTTCGCTGGAAGGGTTGTCTCAGCAACAGGTTTCGAACTTCTGTGGTGCACTGAACCGCAACCTTATAGTCATTGAAGAGCACTTCGGGTGCTCGGTCAAAGTGGTGGAAGGCGATCTGTCGATAACGTCTGAGAAGAAATTGCCGAAATCGGTCACTAGCAGCCTCGATCATTTGCTCGAGCGCAGTAAGGCTGAGACTCTGTCGACTGAAGAAATTCAACATTTACTCTCTCTGGGCGATAAGCATAATTTGGTTGATCTTGAACGCTTTACGATCAAACTGCGGACCAAATACATCACTCCAAAATCAGAGTTGCAAGCCCGCTATATCAAGCAAATAGGGACTAATGTGGTTAATTTTGGGGTTGGTCCGGCTGGCACCGGGAAAACCTATTTGGCGGTGGCGATGGCAGTGCAGGCGCTCGAAAATGAATCAGTCGGCCGATTGGTTTTGACTCGCCCTGCAGTTGAAGCGGGTGAGAAACTCGGCTTTCTGCCCGGCGATTTGTCGCAAAAAGTTGACCCCTATCTTCGCCCAGTTTATGACGCACTATACGAGATGCTCGGTTTCGATAAGGTAGAAAAAATGATTGCTCAGCATGTGATCGAAGTGGCTCCGTTGGCTTACATGCGCGGGCGCTCGTTGAATAACTCCTTTGTTATCCTTGACGAGGCACAGAACACCACGCCGGCTCAAATGAAAATGTTCCTGACCCGCATTGGGTTTGGCTCGTGCGCGGTGGTGACCGGCGACATTACGCAAACTGACCTGCCGAGCAATCACGTCTCGGGTTTGCAGCACAGTCTCAAGATATTAGAGTCGTTGGACGAGGTGGGTTGCACGCATTTCACCTCGGTTGATGTGGTTCGCCATCCTTTGGTGCAAACTATTGTTGAGGCATACGCTAGGTTCGAGAGTGCCAATCAGGATTGAGCTGCAAAACGATGATGGTTGCGAAGGCGTGCCCCAGCTCGAACAATTTAGTGGTTGGGTCGAAGCTGCATTGCAAACCAGCCTGCCCGAGTTGGAGCAAACCGTTCGGGTCGTCAATGAGGGCGAGATGCAAGCGTTAAACGCTCAATTTCGTGACCTCGATAAGCCCACGAATGTGCTGGCTTTCCCGAGCGATGGTGAAGGCTTAGATTACGACTACCTCGGTGATCTCGTCATTTGTGCGCCGCTCGTGTTGACCGAAGCAGACCAACAGCAAAAGACCCCGCAAGCCCACTGGGCACATCTGACGGTGCACGGCATGTTGCATTTGCAGGGGTTCGATCACCAGAGCGAGCATCAGGCCGAGCAAATGGAGGCGCTCGAAATGCAAATTCTCGATACCCTTGGCTATACTAATCCGTATAATGGACTTTCGTAGAAATGACAGTGAGGGCTGTAATGGCTGACGCTGAAAATGGCGGGTCGACCAAGGGGTGGCTGGATCGAATTTTTAAACAATTCACCGGCGAGCCCCAGAACCAACAGCAGTTGCGGGAGCTGTTAAGAAGCCTGCAATCGGCCCAACTCTTTGGTGCCGACGAACTCCACATGATCGAGGGCGTGCTGCAAGTCAGTGACATGCAGGTGCGTGACATCATGGTGCCTCGTGGCCAGATGGTGGTGGTTGATCATGAAGACTCATTGCCCGACATCATCGCCAAAATTACCGATTGCGGCCACTCAAGGTTCCCGGTCATCGATGACGACAAGGACGACGTGGTTGGCATTCTGTTAGCGAAAGATCTACTCCAGCTATCACTCTCTCATAGCGAAAACTTCGAAATCAAAGAATACATTCGCCCGGCCTCTTTTATTCCTGAGAGCAAGCGGTTGAATGTGTTGCTGAAAGAATTTCGTCTCAACCGCAGCCACATGGCGATGATTGTGGATGAATATGGTGGTGTCTCGGGTTTGATCACGATCGAAGATGTGCTGGAACAAATTGTCGGTAAGATCGATGATGAATTCGATGATGATGAAGAGATTGATATTCAGCCGCACGGCGCGAATCGTTATAGCGTGCGCGCGCTAACGCCTTTGACCGATTTCAACCAATACTTCGAAGCCGACTATCAGAATGAAGATGTTGAAACCATCGGTGGCTTTCTGCTGGGCCAAATTGGCCATTTTCCTGAACGCGGCGAATCAATTATTTTAGAAGGCCTAACCTTTAAGGTGCTCGATGCTGACAGCCGGCATGTGCACCTATATCAAGTGATCAAAAACAGTGGGCAAACCGCTGAACAACAACACGCTTAAAGTTTTCATTCTTCCTTACGGCCTGGCACTGATCATCGGGTCATTGCTGCCACTGGCTTTTGCACCTTACTCTTTTTGGCCGCTGGCGATGATCCTGCCCGCGGCTTTGCTTTGGCTGTTGCGCAACGAAACAGCTTGGCGCCGAGTCTTTACCCTTAGTTTTACCTTTGGTTTGGGTTATTTCGGTTTTGGGGTTTACTGGATTTACAACAGCTTGCATGATTTTGGCCAAGCGCCGCCTCTGATAGCAGGGTTCATAACGGCCTTGCTGATTGCGGTGCTGGCGGTGTTCCCGGCACTGTGCTTGAGCTTCTGGCGTCATTTGTGCGTCGCGGTGAATCAACGCTTTTATTGGTCGTTGCCCGTTCTCTGGTTTGCCTTCGAGTGGTTGCGGGGTTGGGTGATTACCGGCCTGCCTTGGTTGAGCCTTGGTTATTCGCAAACTGATTCGCCGTTGGCGGGTTTTGCCCCATGGATCGGCGTTTATGGCCTCAGCGCAGTTTGCATTTTAATCGCTATGGCATTGTATTTATTGGCTTTTCAACGGCGATACCCGCTGGCTGCTGTGGTGATTGGCGTGCCACTGTTGGGATTGGCATCGATGCAGATCGATTGGACATTGTCCACCTCGCAATCCGTCAAAGTAACGATGGTGCAAGGTAACATTCCGCAGCATTTGAAATGGCGCTATGACCAGCTCTCGAATATTTTCAACACTTACTGGCGTGAAACTAATATGCACTGGGACAGCGATCTAATCATATGGCCAGAGACAGCGCTGCCCGGACAGTCGCAGAGCATGGAACAAGAGATGCTGCAACCGATGCACCAAGTCGCAAAACGCGAGCAAACCGCCATCATGACTGGCCTGGTGGTGAGCGAAGACCCAGTGAGCGAAGGCGCCGAGCCAAATTTTTACAACAGCGTGATGATGTTGGGCGAGGCGCGGTCGGTTTATCACAAGCGGCATTTGGTGATGTTTGGTGAATATTATCCGCTGCGCAGTTTGTTGGATTTTGTTCGTCAATGGATTTTGATTCCTTATTCAGATCTAACCGCAGGCCCTGACGAACAACCTCTGATGCGCCTTGGCGACTTGGTTTTCGGCGTGTCGATTTGTTTTGAAGATGTGTTTAGCCGTGAAGTGATGCGCGCGTTGCCCGAGGCTAACATTTTGGTCAATGTCAGCAACGATGCCTGGTTTGGCAATTCATCGGCACCGCATCAACATTTGCAAATTGCGCAGATGCGAAGCCTAGAGACTGAGCGTGCGATGCTGAGGTCGACCAACACGGGGGTCAGCGCTTTTATCGATCACAAAGGAAACATCAAGCAACATAGCGAGCAGTTTAAAACCCAATCGATCACTTCCAATGTGAAGGGTCGGCAGGGCCTCACGCCATTTTACTATTTTTCAAAAGTTCAGGGTGGGATCGCAGTCAGTTTGCTTTTGGGTTTTCTGCTGTTCGCTTATCGAAGCCACAAAACGGTTGCCAGAAAACGATAGCCAGAAATTGTAGACCAAAGAAGGTAGGCCAGAAAATGCAGATTAAATTCGAATGCTGGAAACGCGCTTTAAAGCTTAGAATTCTTTAAGTTAATCGGGCACTGGAGTATCCTTGCCCGTTTTGAGCCAACCACTCTTTATGGACCCATACGATCCCAGTGCCGTAGAAGCCGAAGCGCAGCAATTTTGGTCGCAAACTCGAGCTTTTGAAGTTGTCGAAGACCCCGACCGGGAAAGCTATTATTGCCTCTGCATGTTTCCTTACCCCAGTGGCAAACTGCATATGGGGCACGTGCGCAATTACACCATTGGCGACGTCATCTCGCGTTTCAAGCGAATGCAGGGGCTGAACGTTTTGCAGCCGATCGGTTGGGACGCTTTCGGAATGCCCGCAGAGAACGCGGCGATCAAGAACAATGTGCCGCCCGCCGCTTGGACCTACCAAAACATTGACAGCATGCGCGATCAATTGCAGGCGCTCGGTTTTGCCTACGACTGGAAACGCGAATTTGCCACCTGCAAGCCGGAATATTACCGTTGGGAGCAATGGTTATTCACTCAATTGATGGAGCAGGGGATCGCCTATAAACGTACCGCACCGGTTAACTGGTGCCCGGTTGATCAGACCGTGCTGGCTAATGAACAGGTGATTGATGGCCGCTGTTGGCGCTGTGATAGTGAAGTGGAGCGTCGCGAACTGGCGCAATGGTTCCTGAAAATCACCGACTATGCGGACGAGTTGTTGGCTGGGTTAGATGATCTCGATTGGCCCCCGCAGGTTAAAACCATGCAGCG
>CBDTWQ010000088.1:0-6835 GCA_965364115.1 uncultured Gammaproteobacteria bacterium
TATGCCCAGCTAAAAACCTTTGGGCATTCTAGCTGAATGGGTGATCAACTGTTTCTGCTGCTATTTCAACCCGCAGCTTTACCTGAAAATACTATCTCCTCTTCTATGTCTCTTTTGTAAACGACTTTCGATTGGCAGTATAATCAGCAGGTGATAGAATTTTGGCCATGTGACTAGGTATAAAGCACCATGGCAGCTATTGCTATAGATCTACAACCCTATGCTTCGCTAGGCGACGATGAATGCGAGCTGCGCATTGTCGCTGCCAAGGAAACGCTTGGCGCTCGTCTTTGCATGTTGGGTCATCATTATCAGCGTGATGAAATTTGCAAGCACGCTGATTTCCCCAGCGGTCCACTGAAATTATCACGCCAAGCGGCTCAACCTGAGGCGGAATATATCATTTTCTGTGGTGTTCATTTTATCGCCGAGGTGGATGACATCATCACCCGCTCGCAGCAGCAAGTTATGCTCGCGCTGCGTTGCAGCAAATGCTTGATCTCAATATTTAGTGGTTTCACGGTTCAGCCTGAAGGTTCTCATGGCCAATGAAGAAAATGCCTATAGTTTTACCACCAAAGCCACGCGACAGCTTAGGCTAAACGACTTTGGCGCCGATGGTTTCAAAATGTGGCGCGGGGATAGCCTGCCGGAGTTGACCTTGGCCTACGAGAGCTGGGGTGAATTGTCCGCAGCGAAAGACAACGCCATCATCATTTTCACCGGGCTTTCGCCGAGCGCGCATGCCGCCTCATCCGAGCAAGACAACACGCCTGGTTGGTGGGAGTTCATGGTTGGCCCCGGTAAGGCGATTGATACCAATCGTTTCTTCGTGGTTTGCGCCAACGCTTTAGGCGGTTGCTATGGCACCACAGGCCCTGGCTCGCTTAACCCCTTAACTGGGCAAAAGTATGCGGCTGATTTTCCAGATGTAACGGTGGAAGATATCGCGGCCTCGGGTTACTTTTTGATGCGCGAACTGGGTGTGGAAAAATTGCATGCCGTGGTTGGCTCTTCGCTTGGCGGTATGTCGGCGATTGCCTATGGGCTGCAGTTTCCAGGAAAAGTCGACTATCTGATCTCAATCTCAGCGGCGACCAGCGCGCTGCCGCTCACTATCGCGTTGCGCTCTTTGCAACGTGAGATTATTCGCAGTGATCCGAATTGGGATAAAGGTCGATATAGTGATGACCGCAAGCCGCTGGTGGGTATGTCTTTAGCGCGTAAACTAGGGCTGGTTTCCTATCGTTCGGCAGACGAATGGAACTCGAAATTTGACCGCAGCCGCATGCCAATTGAACAGCGCGAGTCTGTCCGGTTCGGGCGCGAATTTGAGATTGAGAATTATCTCGAATACAACGCGCAAAAGTTCATCAACAGTTTTGACCCCAACAGTTATCTCTACTTGTCTCGGTCGATGGACTGGTTCGATATTGCCGAGCACGGCAACTCGATAGCGGATGCGATGTCGAAGCTGCGTCTGAAGCGGGCACTCGTGATGGGGGTCACCAGCGACATTCTGTTTCCACTGGAGCAGCAGCGTGAAATCGCCAAAGTGATGGGTGATTCGGGCACCGAGGTGGAGCTAGCCGAAATCGATTCGATGAACGGACATGATGGATTCCTGATCGATGATCGTCATTTCACCCCGGTGGTCAAAGACTTTCTAGACAGGTCTCTCTAGACAGGTCACTCTAGACCCAGTTCCCTAGACTAGCCGACTAGGACAATTCATCTGACCGACAACGCGTGAGCTGGTTTTTCTCGCTAGAATTAGCGGTCATAGAATTGCTCTCGCCATTTAACGCAACGTTGTTGGTCTCGTTCCTCATAAATGCGGATCGCACTAGGAAGGTCTAGCTTGAAAGAATCTTCTTGATCTTCGCCCAAAGCGGTCAATCGCATGGTGAACCAGGCGGTTATTCCCCCTGGTGGATTAGAGTTGAATCTTGGGAATTCGGGGTCGCCCCCCGCTTCGCTTAACCAGGTTTCCGCAAGTCGTGGGTTAAGCGCCATGGCCCGTCCTAAACCCACCATGTCGACTGCGCCGCTTGCCACCGCATCGACCGCCTGTTGACGTCTTTTAAATCCACCGGTCAACATCAGCGGAACGTCAGTTAGCTTTTTTGCTCGCGCCGCAAAGCTAAGAAAGTATGGCTCTCCGCTCGCGCTGTCGGAGCTTGCCTTAGCCCCTGGGAAATAGGTTCCACCACTAATATCGATTAGATCTATCGATGTTTGATCGAGCATGCGGATTACTTCTTCAGCATCTTCCTCGGTTAGTCCGCCTTCCAGTTTGTCCGTGGAGTTGATCCTGATCCCGACTGGAAACAACGGGCCGACAGCTCTCCGAACAGCGCTGATCACTTCGAGCACGACACGACACCGCGCTTCGATTGATCCGCCGTATCCATCGTTGCGACGATTAAACAATGGCGAGAGGAATTGGCTGAGCAAAAACCCGTGCCCTGCATGAATTTGAACCCCGCTAAAGCCTGCATTTTTGGCGTGTAAGGCAGTTCTTGCATAAGTCTCGGGTAGTGCCTGAATCTCATCAATCGACATGCCCGCAGATTGAAGCCCTTCAATATCTAAAGCTGATGGCCCCTTGGGTTGGCTGATCGGCAAGTGCGAGAGGGCGCCAGCATGACCGAGCTGCGGCCATAAGTGCGCGCCATTTTTTATCGCCCGACTGACCAATGACCCCACCATTTCTGGTTTAGCCTGCGCGGCAAGCACCAAATTTCCGGGTTTCTCCGGAAAGCGATGGTCGACCTGAACTTCGCCAATAAAGGATATCGCAGCGCCACCGTCCGCCCATCTTTCGTAGAGACGAATCTGCGCTTCGGTGGGGCTGCCGCTACCGTCTGCGAGTGAGTCTGACATGGCCGACTTGGCAAGCCGATTCTTCAGGGTCGCCCCGCAAGGCAGCTCTAGCGAGTCTTGGAGAGCGTGGGTATTATTCGAATGTTCAACCATAACTATCCTTTTAAGCTGCCAGTCTAGTGTTTAGCGGTCAAGTGGAGCGCGTGCCAAAACCAATTGGTTTATCTGAAAAGCATTTATAACAACCGCCTAATCTTGATTTGAGAGGATATAGCTCTGGATTTTCGATCGTGACGAGGTCTCAAATCGATACCCATTTTCTTGATGGACTGTAGGGCCGCAGCGAGCCCATCTATCGCTCCAGATGTTGCAGTTTGTCGGGCACGCCTTCCCAATCGGCTGCGTCGTCAGGCGCGGGTTTGCTGACCGTAATGACTGGCCAAATTTGGGATAGTTCTTCGTTTAGCTTGAGGAAATGCGCCTGACCCTCGGGCATTTCATCCTCGGATACGATTGCGTCAATTGGGCATTCGGGTTCGCACAAGGTGCAGTCAATGCACTCATCAGGATCAATCACGAGAAAGTTGGGGCCTTCGTGGAAACAGTCAACCGGGCATACGTCGACACAGTCCATATATTTGCATTTGATGCAGCTTTCGAGCACGACAAAGGTCATTTAGCCTCCCGGTTAGTCTGTTGCAGATCGCGCAGTTTAAAAGCCTGCGCCTGAAAATCAACTCACTTATCGTAATACTGTTTCAAGGATTGGCAAGTTGTTTCAAACGGTAGAGACAGTCGAGTGCTTGTTTTGGGCTGAGATTGTCAGGTTCAATTGAAGACAACTCGTCGAGCAAAGGGCTGGGCTCGGGTGAATCGACTTCCATTGAGCTAAATAAATCAACTTGAGGGTTTTGAGACTGCTGCTCTAGCAAGCGGAGTTTTTGTTTTGCGAGCTTGATCGCTTCCGCCGGAATGCCCGCTAACCGCGCCACCTGCAGGCCATAACTCTGATTGGCTGGCCCCGCCTTGAGCGCGTGCAAGAAGATGATGTCATCGCCATGCTCAACCGCATCTAGGTGGACGTTGCTGATGTTGTCATATTGCTCTGGCAGTTGGGTTAGCTCGAAGTAATGGGTGGCGAACAAACTCAATGATTTGGTTTTTCTGGCCAACTGGTCGGCGCAAGCCCAAGCCAGCGCGAGGCCGTCAAAGGTGCTGGTGCCGCGCCCAATTTCATCCATCAACACCAAACTGTTGGCGGTCGCGTTGTTTAGAATGTTGGCTGCTTCGGTCATCTCCACCATGAAAGTGGACCGTCCGCTGGAAAGGTCGTCACTGGCTCCGATGCGGGTGAAAATCTGATCGATCGGTCCCAGCCTTGCGCTCCGGGCGGGCACATAACTTCCCATATAAGCGAGAATAACGATCAGTGCGTTCTGACGCATATAGGTCGACTTGCCGCCCATATTCGGGCCGGTGATTAAAAACATATTGGTTCGTTGATCGAGTTTAAGGTCGTTCGCGACAAAGACTTGATCCAGCGCTTGTTCGACCACCGGGTGCTTGCCCTCGATGATCTCTATGCCGTGCGCGTCCGACAACTCGGCGGCACACCAAGATCGTTGCTCAGCACAAATCGCGAAGCTGTTCAAAACGTCTAGTTGGGCCAGTGCCGTCGCACAGGTTTGCAATGGCAACAGGTCGCTCGCCAATTCTTTTAACAAGCCCTCGTAGAGATATTTCTCTCGCGAGAGTGAACGTTCGCGCGCGCTGAGCACTTTGTCTTCAAATGATTTCAATTCGGGCGTGATGTATCGCTCGACCGCTTTCAAGGTTTGTCTTCGCACATACTCCACCGGCACGGCATCGATGTGCGATTTGCCAATTTCGATATAGAAGCCGTGAATTCGGTTATAGGCGACCTTGAGCGAGCTAATCCCGGTTTTTTGCTGCTCCTGCTTTTCCAGGTCGAGCAGGAACTGGTCGGCGTTAGTGCTCAAACCCCGCAGCTCGTCGAGTTCGGGGTCGAAGCCCGTTTTGATTACCCCACCATCACGAATCAGCATGGGCGGTTCATCAATGATCGCCGATTCAAGCAGCCTAGTCACATTAGGGTGGGTGTCGGCCTGCTGGTTCAATTGGCTGAGCAGCGGGCTGTCGAGCTTAGTCAAAAAGGGCTGCAGCTGCGGCAAGATCTGCAAACTGGCGCGCAACGTGGTGAGGTCGCGCGGCCTCGCAGACTGCAATGCCACTCTCGCCAGAATTCGCTCGATGTCGCCAATGGATTCGAGCATCAGGCTTAAGCCTTCAAAGTTCTGTTGGTCGATCAGGCTCGCAACCGCTTGGTGGCGATGGCGAATCGCGCTTTGATCGCGCAATGGTTTTTGAATCCAGCGCGATAGTTCTCGATGCCCCATCGCGGTGCGACAGAAATTAACGATGTTGAGGAGGCAGTTTTGTGGCGCTTGTTCGTTGATTGAGCGAGTCAATTCGAGGTTGCGCCGACTGTTGGCATCGATCAATAGATGCTCGCTTAAATGCTCCACCCGCAGTGGCTGTAAATGATTGATCTCTGACTTTAAGCGGTCTTTGACATATTGCAGTAAACAACCCGCCGCGCAGAGCGCGAGCATTGATTGGTCGATTCCAAAGCCTTGTAAATCATGAACTTTATAGTGCTCACAGAGAATCCGTTCGGCGGTTTCAGGTTCGAAAAACCACGGTGGCATCGCCTGAGCCTGTTCAACTCGGCGGCGATCGAGCGGCAACTGCTGACTCTCGCAGTAAAGGATCTCTGCCGGGTCGAGTCGCGCCACTTCGCTGGTCAACAGTTCGTCACTTTGACATTCGACGACGGAGAAGCGTCCTGAACTAATTTCCAGCGTCGCCAGCCCCCAGCGGGCCTGCTGTTGAAAAACACAGCAGAGTAAATTCTCGTGGCGATCTTGTAGCAATGCTTCGTCGGTTAAGGTGCCCGGTGTTACCACTCGAACAACTTTGCGCTCAACCGGCCCTTTGCTGGTTGCCGGATCGCCAACTTGTTCGCAAATCGCAATCGTAACCCCGGCTTTCACCAGCTTGCTGAGGTAAGACTCAATCGCGTGATAAGGCACGCCACACATCGGAATCGGTTCACCACCGGAATGCCCCCGTTTGGTCAGAGTGATGTCGAGTAGTTTCGCGGCCTTGCGCGCATCGTCATAAAACAGCTCGTAAAAATCACCCATTCGATAAAGCAAGATGGTGTCAGGATACTCAGCCTTAATCCCGAGATACTGGCGCATCATCGGCGTCACGCTTGAATTCTCCTGAGAAGGGGTGGCGCTAGTGGTTGCTTTGGACAAAGGTATGTTCCGAAATCAGCATGATTATGATCAACAGCAAGCGTGGTTGACGAGATCGGCGATTATATCCAACCGCTTGAAATTAATCCGCGTGATTATGATTTAGACTAACGAGTTTATGTTTGGCTGCTTAATTGAAACGGCTGGTCCCAGCCCGTCTGTGTCGGCAGATAGTGGCAATCAATCGGCATCAAAGCACCTTGATGCGCAATCGCGACCGAGTGGTTTGAGATTTGCCCTTCGCGCAAACGCCAGCCGTCAAAACCGGCAATCGGAATTTGAGTAAAACGTAATTGCTGTTGTTGGCGCTTCGTTTGCGCTTTGTAATAGGCTTCCTTGATGCACCAGCAGCGATAGAAATAATCTGAAGCCTGTTTTGGGTCGCGTGCAAACTCGGTTTGTTCTGCTTGCGTCATAAATAAATGGGTCATCGCCGCAAAACGCCTGTTTGGGTTGTTGACCTCAATATCAACCCCAAGCCGATGATTGGCGAGCGCGAAACAAATCAACTCTTTGCTATGGCTTAGGCTGATCTGAATGTTTGCCGGTAAATTGGTGATGTTTGGCGCGGTGTGGGCCGCCTCTTCAAAGTTCCAAGGCGCCCCGTCATCGCCCAATAGTTGGTCTAATGCGGCTCGCATGAAATGCCGGCTGGTTAAAAACTC
>CBDTWQ010000089.1:0-6792 GCA_965364115.1 uncultured Gammaproteobacteria bacterium
GCGCCTGACTCAACTGCGGCGCAAGCCTTGCATTTGACTCGCCTATAACTGCCAGATTGCTTTGGCCCAGCAAAAGTGCTGAATTCGAGATCGGGTTAAAACCCGGCAATGGTTTTCCGTCAGCCGGCAATGCCTGACCCGCAATTGGCGCAGTTGGCTTATCGTTGAGCGACTCAGCTTTCAGTTTAAATGGCGTGCCAAGTGGGCCATCAACTCTATCAGCCGTTAATCGGCTGCCTGAATGTGCTTGCGATAAAACAAGGCTTTCACTCTGGGCAAACAACTGAGTCGGTAAAGGCTGGTTTGATTCGGTCTGCTTCGCTTCATTCTCGGCGTTAGCAGGCGAAGGCTGCTTGGTTAACGATGATGATTGATCCACCGCGTCGGCGTCGGCAGTTTGTTGTTGCTGAAGATCAACCCCTCGCCGAAGTACTTTCGAGAAGTCAGGATTCGACGCTTGATTAGCTGGCACGGTGGCAGGCTGATCAAGTTTGATCGGTTGCGTATCGACTAAAAGCAGTTTCATTGATGCATTCAGTGAAGGTTGGTGCTGGTTAAATAACGTCTCATGCTTGGACACTATGCAGATAGCGTGCCAGCTTAGAATCAACGTCTAACGAAACCAATCCTGAACCGATGCCGAACCAATCACATTGCCAACAGATCTAACTCTTTAGATTGCGATGTCCCTTTTGTTGCACCAGATCATCGAGCTCCTTTTGCTCACTGCGATCATTCTCGATCAACTCCTGGTGCTGCATTTTATCGACCGCATTGTGCATCACCTTCGAGTCTTTGCGTTTTAGGCTCCAAGCTTCACGTCGCTGATCGAGCTCAACCTGACGTTGTTGAATCAAGCTTCGCTGTTGCATGATAGTGGTTTCCAACTGATATAAAAAGCGAGTAAATTCCTGTAACTGATGCGCGGAGCAAACTTGCTCGCCCTGCGCAGCTTTGTTTTGATACTCCCGACGAAACTCGAGCAATCGAGCGTGTTTAGACTTTTCATCCATCAGCCGGGCTTGGGCCTGCGAGACTTCCTGCAACGCCGTTTGTTCTTTGTTGATCGCGTGTTGAACAATCGGTTGCAGTCTTTCGGTGCGCGACATCTAAAAGCCGCCTAGATTATTCGCCGGCCTTATCGCGGCACTCGGCTCCAAGGCTTGAGGCGGCTCTATCTCTTCGGCCTGTTCCAAAAGCGCGCTTAATTGAGCATGGCTTGATTCAAACTGCACCGATTGGTCCATATCCTGCGAAATAAAATCGACTAGTTGCGGGTGCATTCGAATCGCACGGTCTATCACCGGATCAGTGCCACTCTGGTAGGCACCCACGCTGATCAAATCACGATTCTGTTGATAAATGCTATACATTCGGCGGAAGACTTGAGTCTTTCGCATATGATCTGGGCTGGTGATCTTTGGGGTCAAACGACTGATCGATGTTTCAACATCGATGGCCGGATAGACGCCTGTTTCGGCGAGTGACCGTGACAACACAATATGCCCATCGAGAATCGCACGTGCAGCATCGGCAATCGGGTCCGAATGATCATCGCCTTCCACCAGCACCGTATAAAACGCAGTAATCGATCCGGCATCATGGTCGCCGTTGCCAGCTCGCTCGACCAACTGAGGCATTCTAGCGAACACCGAGGGTGGGTAACCCTTGGTGGCTGGCGGCTCGCCAATGGCCAATGCAATCTCGCGTTGAGCCTGAGCAAAGCGGGTGAGAGAGTCCATCAGCAACAACACGTTTTTGCCTTGATCACGAAAATATTCGGCGATACTGGTGGCCAGCATTGCTCCATGAATCCGCATTAAGGGTGAAGAATCCGCCGGTGCTGCAACCACCACCGCTTTGCTCAAGCCATCTTCACCTAAAATATCTTCGACGAACTCTTTGACCTCTCGACCTCGCTCGCCGATCAGACCAACCACGACAATATCGGCTTCGGTATAACGCGTCATCATTCCCAGTAACACCGACTTACCCACGCCACTGCCAGCAAACAAACCCATTCGCTGGCCGCGACCGATCGGGCAAAGTGCATTGATCGCTCGCACCCCGACATCGAGCGCTTCCTTAATCGGCGAACGCGACAACGGGTTAATTTCTTTTCCTTGCAGCCGGCAAGTTTGCTTCGCACGCAGCGGCCCCTTGCTATCGAGTGGTCGACCTCGACCATCGATAATTCGACCCAATAACTCGGGCCCAACCAGTGCATCCGAATCTTGTTTGATCGGGATGACCCGTGCGTTGGGAACTAGTCCACGCACTTCACCTGTGGGCATTAAATAAAGTTTGTCGCCTGAAAAACCGACCACCTCGGTCTCAACTCGTTGACCATCGGCATTGATGACATCACAGCGCGCACCGATCGGTGCCTGACAACCAATCGCCTCAAGCGTCAACCCCACCATGCGGGTCAAAACACCCTCAACCACTACTTGACCATGCCGTTCTGATTCATCACCCGCTCGCGCCAAAGCGGAGGCCCAACGCTGCGTTGCTTTTTCAATTAACGCTTCAGTCATTGGTCTTGCTCACGCTCACCACCTAGAACCGAAGCCGCCAACGCCGATAGTCGACTCTCTAGAGTGGCATTAATCGAAGACGGTGGCGCTTTAATCTCACAGCCGCCGCGCGACATCATCGGGTCTTCAACCAACTTCCAGCTGCTTTCTTCATCGCTGGTATCAATCGAAAGTGCGGTGCGCACCAATTTTGCATCATCAGGGTGAAGCACCACGGAAAGGTTGCGGGAATTCGCCGGCAGCAGTTTGACCGAGTCACGAATCAGGCCAATAATTTCGCCAGGTTCGGCTTTGAGTTCGCGCCGAACTAATTGTTGCGCCAAAGTAATTGCGAGCTGGGTCAATTGCAGCTCGACCTCTTCGTTGAGCCCTCGAAGCGGGTGTTCAAAGAAGTTGATCAGCTCTAGCCACCGCTGTTGCAGCAGCTTCATCTCTTGCTGGGCTTGCTCAACACCTTGACGGTAGCCCTCTTTCTCGGCACGAAGCCGCCATTGCTCTATTTCCTCAGCGGTTGGTATATCCGAGTCAGAAGACTGGCGACGATCCGTGCCACCCGCGCCCAAACTCATCTCAGGCGCGTGCCACTTTTCAACCAACGAACTGGCTTCGGTTTTTGGATCGCTCATCGATAACGGACTAGTGGTTTAGGTTCCGCATCAAATCATTTCCTCACCGCCGCCCATCAGCACAAGGTCGCCAGATTCTTCAAGTTTCCGCACAATCGCGAGAATTTCTTTTTGAGCACCTTCAACTTCGCTTAATTTAACTGGCCCTTTGGCCTCCATGTCTTCAACCAGCATTTCGGCTGCTCGTGAAGACATATTTTTGAGGAATTTTTGTTTCATTTCTTCGTCGACACCTTTCAAAGCCAGCCCAAGCAAGTCAGTCGAAACTTCACGCATCATGGTCTGAACGCCGCGATCATCTATATCGCGCAGATTATCGAAGACAAACATTTGTTCTTCGATGCTGTTGGCAAGCGCATCATTATCCGCATGAATTTCTTCGAGCACTTTGTTCTCGTGCGCGCTGTCCATAAAATTAAGGATATTCGCGGCTGTTTTTTCGCCGCCAACCATTGAAGATTTCACATTGTCATTGTCGTTAAAGTAGCGCTCCATAATTGAATCTAGCTCCTTAATCGCGGCCGGCTGCACCCCATCAAGCGTAGCGATTCGCATAATAATTCCTGAGCGGGTGTTTTCTGGCAGGAAACCCAAGACTTCAGCCGAAGCGTTTGGTTCTAGATAGGACAACACAATCGCAATGATTTGCGGATGTTCAAGACGAACAATTTCAGCAACCGACTTGGAGTCCATCCACTTCAAAGACTCAAGGCCATTACTGCCACTGCCCATTAAAATTCGATCAATTACATTGCCTGCTTTGTCACCCAGCGCTTTTTCCAGCATCCCGCGAATATAGCTGTCGTTACCAATTCCCAGCGCGGTTTGCGACTCCACTTTATCGAAAAAGTTGTCGATCACGTGTTCCACCGTGGGGCGACTGATGTCGTTCATCGTCGCCATGGTCGAACCAATGAGTTGAACTTCCCGCGGATTCATGTGCTGTAAAACCTGGGCGGCAACGTCCTCACCCAGCGACATTAGGAGCACACCCGCTTTCTCAGCGCCGGCTATTTTGCTTGCTTCATCATCGTCTGCCACTAGTCTTCACCTACCCATTGTTTAAGAACGTTAGCAACCCGCGCCGGGTCATCAACCACCATCGTACGAGCTAAATCAACCTTTTGGTCATAAGTAGCATCTTTGCGTTTAAGCATCTCGGCTGGATTGTTCGGGTCGCTAGCCAAGTCGTGTCCGTCAGGACCAGTCGCTTGCCCTGGAAATGCACCGGGTGCCTGAACATTGCCAGGTGATCCGGCGTTTTGCGCCAGCATCTCGCCCCCGTCGGAGCCCGCACTGCCCTTGGTTAGGGTCAACGAACGCAGCAACGGCCGAATAAACATGAAGTAAATAATGATGCAACCGATCGCGCCAAGCACCTGTTTGATCAAATTGGCAATCCAAGCCTCTTGCAACAGTCCTTGCCAGGCAGGAACGGCTTCCATAACCGGCACTGCAATCGTCATAAAAGAGGTGTTGATGACAGTCACAGAGTCACCTCGATTCGGATCGAAACCGATCGCTTTCTTCACCAGATTAGTAAAACTCTCTATCTCGGCATCGCTATAAGGGGTTTTCGAAACCGACCCATCGGCAGCGATCACCTGTTTGTCGTCAATCACTACGGCGACCGATAAACGTTCGATATCGCCTGTCGAACTGCTAGTGTGGCTAATCACCCGATCAAGTTCATAGTTACGCGTCGCCGAACGCACCTGATTGCCCGGCATTGAACTGCCACCTGATATTCCTCCGCCACCTTCACCCTTTAGAGCGATGGTGCCGCCAATCGGTGGCTGGTTAGTCAAAGCGCCCGGAATGCCCCCCATCGCCTGCGAGGAACGCGACGATTGCTCATTGACCTGCTCGCTTCGAATCACGCTGCGCTCAGGGTCATAGGCTTCACGGGTTGACTCTACGGCGGAATAATTGATTTGGGCTGCCACTTGGGCATTCACATTTCCTTCGCCAATAATCGGTTGTAATAACGCAATGATGCTGTCGACATAACGGTTTTCAAGCCTTCGGGTGTAGTCAAATTGGCGCGAGGATTTACCCATTCCTGCGTCCGAGCCGGTGGTTAACAAGCGACCGAACTGATCCACTACTTTGACTTCAGAACTTTCCAGCATCGGAATGCTCGACGCAATCATTTGCACGATCGCCTCGACTTGACCCGGGTTCAAGACCCGACCCGAATGCAACTTAACGAATACCGATGCGCTGGGTTTGGTTCGATTTCGAATAAAGATCGACTGCTCGGGAATTGCCAAATGAACCCGTGCTTTTTCAACCGATCGAATCGACTCAACCGAACGTACCAACTCCGCTTCAAGCGCATGGTTATATCGAGCCGTCTCTATAAACTGGCTGGTGCCGAGGCCCTGATCTTGTTGCAGCATCTCCATCCCTTGGCTATTGCCTCCGGATAAGCCTTGCGAAGCGAGCAACATTCGAGCTTCGGAAATTTTAGATTGATCGACCAGCAAAGCGCCGCTGCTCGAATCCAATTTGAATTGGATGTCGCGAGACATCAGCACATCGGCGACCTGGGCCGCATCTTTACCCGACATGTTTTGAAACAAAGGTGAGTAGTTAGGTTCTGCAGACCACAGCACAACCACCATGCCGACGGCTACCGCAGCGGCCAAACCGATTAACTTGCCGAAATGACGCACTGCCCGCGACTCGGCGAGCGCATCAATCGGATTGATTGATTGATTGACCGCCATCACGCCTTGGCCGTTGGCCGCGGCCATGCCAGGTTGATTAGTGTTTGCATCAGCCACTGGTTACACCGACATGTTCATAACATCCTGATACGCACCGAGTAATTTGTTGCGCACCTGGTTCAAAGCCTCAAATGAGACTCTAGATTTTTGCACCGCGATCATCACTTGCGCGAGATCCACGTTCTCGCCCAGTTCAAATGCTTTGGTCATACCGCTAGCATGATTCTGGGTGTCGCTGACTCGATTGATCGCCTGCTGCATCAAGTCGCCAAAACTCCCCTGCGATTCAGTATTGATCTCAGCAGCCGGCGTCTTGTTGACCGCGAGTGCCTGCATGGCTTGCATTTGATCTAACAAATGGGCTTGGGTTTTATTAATCATCAATTTCACCTTGGGACAAATTCTTGACGAATGGAGCATTGAGCGGGGCTTTAACCTGAAAAATCGTTGATATTTTGACTTTGCAAGGCTCGGATCCCACTAAAACGCTAGTATCTATAGCGATACCTGTTACGACAGCAACAATCACGCCAACTTTACCTATTCGGCTAGCAAGCTGCCGCTTTCGCGCAGTTTGGCTAGTTTGTAGCGTAAGGTACGCGGGCTAATTCCAAGCTGCTCCGCGGTCTTCTTGCGACTACCCTTAAAGTTATTCAGGGTTTCCAAAATAACCTCAGCTTCACGGTCTCGCAGATCTGATTGGAGCTTTCCGTTATCGTCTAAAGTGCTATCAATTGGGAGCTCAGTTGTGCCGCTCTGCTCGAGCATGATGTCTTGTGATTGAATCTGATTGCTCTGTTTTAGAATCAACGCGCGTTGGATCACGTTATCGAGTTCACGCACATTGCCTGGCCAGCGATGCTGCTGCAGGCATTCACCGGCAGCAGAAGAAAGTTG
>CBDTWQ010000090.1:0-6785 GCA_965364115.1 uncultured Gammaproteobacteria bacterium
GGTAAGATCGGTTGGCAGTTTTTTCCAAGCCCCGAATCCTCAACCCTCTATGCCAACGTACGGTTTGTTTCCGGCACCGCAAAAGAATCGGTCGATCAATTCGTCGATCAAATTGAAAACGGCTTAGTTGACGCCATGGACTCGATCGACGAGGCCGTGGTGGCCACCTACTATCGAGTTCACGCTTCGACTTCGGGCGGCCGAAGTGTCACCGGTGAACGAGTCGGCTCGATATACGTCGAATTGGTCGACTCGGAATTGCGCAACATTAACAACAAACAATTTATCGAAAATTGGCGCAACCGAATTACCGCCGTGCCCGGAATCGAAAGTTTTCAAATTACCTCGCGTCGGATTGGTCCTCCTCGGCGAGACCTCAATTTGCGGCTGACCGGTGGTAACGCCGCCAGCCTCAAGGCGGCAGCGCTAGACTTGGGCCAAACCTTAGAAACAATAACTGGGGTAAGTGCAATCGACGATGATCTGCCCTATGGCCGAGAACAATTAATCTATCAACTCAACCCGGCCGGCGAAGCGCTGGGCCTATCGATTGCCGACATCAGTCGGCAACTTCGAAGTGCTTACGACGGAGTGATTTTACAGCGTTTTCAACAAGCCGCCGACGAGGTCGAAGTTCGCCTGCAATTACCCGAAGCGGAGCAGCGTCGACTTTCCAGCTTGCTGCAACTGCCGATCAAACTACCCTCGGGAAATTTTGTCGCGTTGGAAACCGTTGCAGATTGGCGCTCGTCACAAGGTTTCGATGCACTCAGACATTACAATGGCGAGCTCTCGGTTGACGTCAGTGCCGATGTCAACCCAGCGTTGAACAACATTTCGAGCATCGTTCTCGATCTAAGAGATTCAACCCTGCCATCACTCTCGAGTCGCTATGGCATTCAATATAGCGTCGAGGGTCGCGCTGCCAGCCAACGCGAAACTCTAGGGGACATGAAGCTTGGCGGCATCATTGCACTGAGTTTGATGTATCTGGTTTTGGCCTGGGTTTTCTCATCCTATGGCTGGCCAATCATCGTTTTATTGGTGATTCCTCTCGGCTTAACAGGGGCAATTTTTGGTCACTGGCTGATGGGCATGAACATGACGCTGCTCTCACTATTTGGCTTATTCGGGCTGTCAGGCATCGTCGTCAACGACTCGATTATTCTGGTGATGTTCTATCGTAGTTTGAGGGAACAAGGCGGCGCTGTTTCAGAAGCACTCGAAGAGGCCGCTTGCCAGCGATTACGCGCCGTTCTGCTGACTTCATTGACTACCATTGCGGGACTCACACCGTTGCTGTTCGAGACATCGAGACAGGCCCAGTTCTTGATTCCCATGGCAGTATCTATCGCATTTGGCCTCGCCTTCGCGACTGTTTTGATATTGCTAGTAATACCAGCCATGTTATCGGTCTATGAGGGCGTTCGGCTTGGAATTAGTGACGCACTGAGGGCTGATCAACTTACAACTTGAGCACCTCCCAGTGGCTATAACTTTAATCAACCAACACTTAATCATCTATTGCTCAATTGACTTTCGTCTATCCCACTAAGCGATGCACCATCAGCGATAAACCAATCGTCGAACGCTTAGCCTAAGTTCGACTAACCCGTGCCACCGACCGTAATTTCGTCGATTTTAAGACTGGGTTGACCCACTCCAACGGGAACCGATTGGCCTTCTTTGCCGCAAACGCCGATGCCTTGATCTAATTTAAGATCATTACCCACCATTGAAATTTTTCTCATCACCTCAGGTCCAGAACCAATCAGGGTGGCGCCCTTAACCGGCGCGGTGATTTTACCCTTTTCAATCAAATAGGCCTCTGACAATGAGAACACGAACCGGCCAGACGTAATGTCGACCTGGCCACCGCCAAAATTGACTGCATAGAGGCCTTTGTCGACCGACGCGATGATTTCTGCTGGATCACTTTCACCCGCCAACATGTAGGTATTCGTCATTCGAGGCATTGGCAAATGAGCAAAAGACTCGCGCCGGCCGTTTGAGGTTGAGGCACTCGACATCAGTCTGGCGTTCATCTTGTCTTGCATGTAACCCTTTAGAATTCCGTTTTCAATCAAGGTGGTCGATTGTGCCGGCACGCCTTCGTCGTCAACACTAAGCGAACCCCGCCGATCAGCCAAAGTGCCGTCATCGACAATGGTGCAAAGCGGCGATGCAACTTGCTCACCAATTCGGTTGCTGAATGCCGAGGTACCTTTGCGGTTGAAATCGCCTTCAAGACCATGCCCCACCGCCTCATGCAACAAAACACCCGGCCAACCCGGGCCTAGCACCACTGGCATGCTGCCCGCTGGGGTTGCGACAGACTCCAGATTAACCGCGGCCTGGCGCACCGCTTCCCGCGCCAACTCGTCGGCAAAATCACCCTCAAAGAAAAGATCATAGGAATGTCGTCCACCCGCACCCGCACTGCCTTGTTCACGCCGCCCAGCCTGATGCATCAGAACCGTCACATTGAGTCTAACCAGCGGCCGAATATCGGCTGCCAGAGTATTGTCAGTGGCGGCAATCAACACATGATCGATGCCACCCGCCAAGGAGATAGTGACTTGCTCGATTCGTTGATCGAGCGAGCGCGTGTAGAGGTCCAATCGTTTTAGAAGGTCAACCTTTTCATTCGCCGCACGGCCGTCGATCGGATTATCCGATGAATACAAGGCTGGCGCTCTGTGAGCGGAAAGTGCAACCTGAGTGCTTCGAGACTGTCCCTGATTGACAATCGCACGCGCATTTTTGACCGCCTGAGAGATTGCATTGCCTTGCACGTTATCACAATACGCAAAACCCGTCTTTTCCTCGGACATCGCCCGGATACCGACGCCTTTCTCGATGTTAAAACTTCCCTCACGTAATATCCCATCGTCCATCACCCACGATTCTTGCTGGCTGGTTTGGAAATACAAATCACCGGCATCAATATTCTGCCCTTGCAGGCTGCTGAGATATTGATCGAGATGACTGATCTCCATCTCACTAGGGTCTAGAATGTGCTGTTTTACGATTTCTAAAGTTGTAGACATGCTGTTACTGCTCCAATTCACTGCGATTACCGACAATCAAGGTTATTTCATCCGCTTCTTCACTGCCGGGTCTGAGACGTATGTAATCTGAGGGCACTCCCAAGGAAATCAACCAGTCCCTGAGCTCCGCTGCCCAAAACTCTCCGCTATCCTCCCCCGGATAACGAATCACTAAAATGGCATCGGCGCCTTTGCTCCAATAATCGACCGCCGAGCGAATCGAAGTCAATTCTGGAATCACTGCACCGCTTCGAGGCCGAGCCCAAGCATCCGCACTCAGCTCAAACATCCGAACACTGTTCGCTGACACCGGATTCGCTGCGCCAATCAATAACAGTACGCAAAAACTACTTGCGAGATTGAGGAAGATTTTGCTGGTTTTCATCCACTGCCTTTATTAAGTCAACACTGGGGTCGTCCCAGCTACCGGTCACTCTGTATTCAATTTCAACCGCCTTGTCGATGCTCTTCTTGAACAGATTCTGCAACAGCAGTAACCCCCAACCCACTGAGTTGCTTGCCGATAATGCGCCTAAAACTGACACGGTTTGCCTGAGTTTTGGTGTCACCAGAATCTGCTGGTCGTAGTCTCTTTCTACAAACCCGGTTCTGCCCGAAATTCTAATCTTCGCGGCTGGGGTCTCAACTCGCGTGTTTTGGGTGTAGAGGCTGCCATCGCGAATGCTATAGGAGCCGGAGATTTTATCAAACGGCATTCCCTTTATCAGCACATCATCGAAATCTAGCGACAGCCGCCTTGGCAAGGCGCTTAGGCTAAACAAACCGACAAAGCGACCGGTTCCCGGGTCTACGTTGTTGAGCACACCTTCTTCAATCCTGAGGTTAACATCGCCGAGAAAATTATTTAGCTTAAATTCCATAATCGGCGCAGGCCAGGTGAGAGTGCCGTCTAGCTTCAGCTTCCCAGATGAAATATTGTCACCAAAGCCTAGCTTAGCCATTGCCTCACCTAATTGCTGACCTTCGGCGACCACTTTAACCTCTGACAGATGCGTTTCCGTCACCGGCCTGTATTCCCAACTACCCTCACCTTTCAGAGTTATATTGTCGCGCCGAAATTGCAACTGATCGAGATGCAAGGTGTGCTCGACTACTTTAGTTTCAAATCGCACATCACTCAGCGGCAAATCATGGTAGATGACCGAAATACCGCGAAATTGTATCGCCGGAAAATCATTGGGCTTAAACTTAGAGTAATCGCTTTCGTCTGAAAGCTTGTCGATTTTCAAATATTCCGCATTGATTATGATCGGCCTAACATCTTCAGGGATAGTATCTTCAGAACTGATTGGTAGCTTGAAACTCGCGCGTATAGGAGATGAATCGATCCGACCAACAAACGCATCTTCATCACGATCAATGATTAACTTAGCATTGTCAAAAACACGATTTTGAAAACTGGCCTGGCCGACCTGAAGATCAACCGAGTGCAACCAGTTGGCGTTAGTGGCTTTTTCACTTTTGAAAAATTCAGCCCATTGATCCAATTGCAAGAGAGGAATTTGTCCGTAAAGATTCAGCCCATCAAACTCCAGCTCTGTCGCTGCGACAGGACGAAGTTCCGTTGCAAAAGCCAGATCAAGCGATCGAGCGCTATAGCTTGCGTCATTCTGTGCGTTAAACCGACCACGCGCATTGAGCACTTCGCCATAAGTCAATTCAAGGTCTAACTCCGTTGGCTTAAATTTCAAATCCACTCTTAACGGTCTGGAATCAAACTGGGTTTTAGCCAAAGGTTGGGGCAGTTGCAACGTTGAATTGATCAAGTCGCTAGTGGCGACTAAATTCACAATCGGCACATCCGCGTTAGCATCAGAACTAAATCGAAGAAGCCAGTCGCTCTTGCCATCAATCATCTTTTGCCAACTTTCTGGCAATTTTGCCAATAGATTTCGAGAGCTAATCTGACCGCTTACCTGAACCTCAGCATCAGCTGACGCTGATTTTGGCCGTATATCGACGGTAACTGGATCATCAAAAAAATGCGCCTTCAGTTGAGTCGACTTGATCTCGTCGTTATCGATCTGAATCAAGCCGCTGCCCTGACTGACCTCGACTCCCCATACATCCGAGGTCGCCGAAGCCGCGTTCAGTTTGATTTCTGCCTGCACCGTTTTCTCTGTGGTTTTCCGAATCGGTTCAGCCAAAGGTAAACTTAGATTAAGAGTCACATTGGCGTCACCTCCAATTTGACTGAGTGATCCAACCAAATCACGATATTTCTGTCCTACCGGGGTTTCAACCCACACTCGTAATCCGTCTTCTAACGGTGTTTCGGTTTGAATCGCAATCTCGAGCAGTGCGGCATCAAGCTCGGCAATCGTGATTCGCGAGCTAATCTGATCAAGCCGGTCATAACTCACTTGATCTAGCTCAACCACCATACTAGTGTTGCGAAACTCGGCGCGACCTCGGCCTTTTTTCGCGTGTAACCAACTGGGGTCAAAAGCTACTTCCACATCTTCGACTTCAAAGCCGGTGAAAAACTCACCCGCCCGATCCGCAAAGAGGTGGCGCAAACGTCGCCAGCGCCCATGAAACAGCAGTTCACCCTGCTCCACCTTGCCTGATTTAATACCTTGGCTTAACCACGCCAATGGCTTTTCTGGCATAATTTTTAGGGGGAAATATTTATAACTTGCGGCCGCATCTCCATCGCTGAATTTCGCCCTAACAAAGCTGAACGGTCGTTTCTCTTGGTCAAATTTAAACCACATTCGCCCTTCGGTTTTGATCTCTTGGTTGGCCATCTGAAAGTCATCGACACTGAGCAAAAACTCTCCTTGCTCACGCTCTCCAAACGCATTCATCGCAAAACTCTCGAACCGCAGTGGCGCAACAAACTGATCGGCAAAATCGAGCGCAACATTATTACCGAGCAACTTAAGTCCTAGTCGTTGGTTGCCAGCCACGACTTCAGCATTGAGATTTTCGACACCTGGAAACTTAACCACCGGCAGGCTGTCGATATCATACAATTTGGCGCTAATCTTAGGATCATCGATCCGATTCAGGTCGATTTCCATGCTTAGGTCTGTGACACGTCCCTCAACCTTGGCTTGATCAACATGCTGGACAAACTCAGGCGACAAGAATCTTGACCCCAGTCGCGTCAGAAGCGGAACCGGCAATTGATCGATCCAAGCTGCGATACGCCTGTCGCCTGGTGAAGTGAAAATTTCAAATTCACTGTTAAACGTCGAGTGCACCTCCTTTCCGATTCGCAACTTGCCTACCACATTAGTCACCCGCCAACTTTGATCCTCGCGCTTGGCCTGGAAAGTTGATCGATAGCCTAGATCGGCAATCGTTAATTTTGCTGACAAGGATCGATTGTCATCAGTCCCAGCCTTAGCTTCAAAAGGATCTAGATCGATAGATTCAAGCGCGCCGTCTAGCAACGACAGGCGACCCGAAACTTCCGTCACCTCAAGGCCCGCCAGTTCAATCCAAAGTGCACTATCAAGATTGCCGTCAATAATGCCCAGTTTCCCCCAGTCCGACATTTCAGCGAGAGTCTTTATGTTTAATCCAAAGGAATCGAGATAAATCAGACTCTTATCGGTGTTTAGCTGCGACTTCACCAACAAATATTCTCCAATTTGCGATGGCAGTTTCACTCTCAACTCGGTTGCAAGATGATCTGCCTGTCGATTAAGCCGAATCTTGGCCTGCAAAAACTGGTAACTAGATTCGGTCAGTTGATCTTCGACT
>CBDTWQ010000091.1:0-6777 GCA_965364115.1 uncultured Gammaproteobacteria bacterium
CAACGTTTAAGGTGGCATCCACCGAAAGTTGTTGTTGGCCGCTGTCTTCAAGCAGACCTGAAACCTTTGGCAGACTGGTAAAACGATTGACCATCAGGGTGTTTCCTTGGGCATCTCTCAGGAGGACCGAATCAGGCAGACTGATGTTGTAAATGACGTTTGGCCCACCTTCAATCGTAAATTCTGCAGCACTGCTGGTGGAAGCGGAATTGATCTCAAAGCCGCTGGTCGCCGTGCGAATATTTCTAGGCTTCAGGGTGATGGTTCCCAGCAAATTCCTCGATGCAACCTCGGCAATCTTTAAGCTTTTTTGTGTCGTTATGCCGATGGGATTGATGATATTCGCACTGATTGTAGCTTTAGTCGCGGACGCGGCTTGAACGGGCAGAAAAACAGATAAAATCATGAGAAGTGCTATCAGTTCGAGTAGTGCTCGACCCTGACATGGCGGTAAATTGTGAGAGTTTAAACTTTTCATTAAGCGTTCATGAGGCTATAAGCCCAGGTCATATCACTTAGATGGTTTTCGGCTGTTTCTAAGGTAACTTAATTCAATCGTAAATGGAAAGTCTCGGGCAACGGACTTAGATAGCTAGAGCTTGCAAGTTTTTTAAACGATCTTTCAGTTTTGACAGCCAATGCTTAAGGCATTGCTTAAAGCGATTTAAGTAATCACTAAATTGGCTAAGAGCAATCGTATTGGATACAAATGACTACTCGGTGGTGGCGCGCAGGACCAGGTTTACGCCGCTACGGAACTGTTGTGCCTCAGTGACAGATACGGGTTTTGTGCTATCAGCGATGAACCCCTGGTCTGATTGGCTCTCTTTTGCTACTCGGAGTAGGTAGTGTCCGAAGGGGACGCTGCTGAAGATGTAGAAGCCGTCGTATGCGGTTGAGGTTGTCTGCACCACGTTGTTTTCAGAATCGACAAGTTCGACGGTGATGCGTCCAGCACCAAACTGCCTGCTACCCTGGGAGATGAGGACAGTGCCATCAATTTCCCCACTGGCATGAATTGGTAGTTCAAGCATAATAGATCGCCCAGATCGGGGTTCGATCATTACGCCTTCAATTGCCGAGTGCCATGATGGGTCGGCGATTGTCTCGGGGGCAATTTGCAGGACGGTTGGCTGATGAGTCGGCAAACCGATCAGGAAGGCAATGCCATTTTCATCTGTGCGTTCATAGTTCAGGCCACCGTTTAAACGAAAGCCAACATCAGCAACGGGTTCGTCGTTAGAGTTGAAGATGCCATCTTGATTGTGGTCGAGAAATACCCGTGTGGAGACGCTCCCAGAGCCGGCCATGGCGCGAGAATTAGCAAACCACTGGGCTCGGCGAGGTTTGCGACCGAAACTGAAGGAAACCGTAGCATCGAGCGCAAGTGCGTTTTCAGTGTTATAGCGCGCACCGAGACTCAAGTTATAACGGTTGGTTGCCTTGTTGGTGCTAACGCTGATTTCAGACAGATCATTTTGTAATGAATGACTTAGGCTGAAACTCAACCGATAGTCACCAAGGTTTGATGGGTCGACGGTCAACTGTAGTGAGTCCAAATCTTGGTTTGGACGAATCAAGTAAGTCAGGTTGCCACGCAGTCGAACATCGCCTAAGCGACTGCTGATTTGCAAGTTGCCGCTGGCAATTGAGTCTTGGCTGGCCAATTCCTGGTAGGTGAGTTGGTTGCTAATAGCCATGCCTCGAGCATTGACTGATATCGTATTGGTGAAACTGTTTGTCTCATTACCATCAGCAAATCGGTCGCGCTTGAGCTCGAAAGAGACGGGCATTCTTGGCAGGAACCCTGATGGAATTGCGGTATCAAGCCGCAGTTCACTGCGATCGGTTAGTCGTGACACGGTTGATTCAAACTCTTCGCTGAAAAACTGGTTTAACTGTGTTTCGCTGAATTTAAGGATTGAGCTGCCCAATCGGGTCTGCAAGGTTAATTGTGCGGCGCTTCCGGAGCCTGAGTCGTTGATCAGGTTAGCGGTTGCAAAGAAGTTATCCCAATATCCGCGCAAACCGACGCTCAGATAATGATGCTGCTGAGTCTGCCCCCCTAACTCCAGTGGAATGCTCACCAGGCTGGCGTTAGCGGAGATTTGGTTGGTCAACCCTCGGTCTAGCTGCAACACGCCACGATGCCCCTCTAGCTCGTCGTTAGTCATGCTGATTCTGTAGTATTGCTGTCCTTGACGAATTAGGGATTGATCCAAATCAAAATATTCGTCTTCCGTGCGTATCTGCCCCTGAGGACCGTAAAAAACGAATCGAAAGTGGTTTTTACCGAATAGCAATGGCACGTCTTGAAAGTCATATTGACCGTCGATGGGTTCCGCCTGGTAGGCAATCAGAACGCTGTTTCGGTAGAGTTCTACCTCCCAGCTTGCAGGCAGTTCACCGATAAATCGGTGGCGATCAAACTCAAGTTGACGGCTCAAAGGGAAATTGCTGACGCTGACGCCGGGTTCGAGAGAACCGGGCTGATTGATGAGCGCCAGTCTGGGTTCAGTCACATGCCCAAATGAATATTCAGTCAAATCTAGTGGACCGAGTAGACCTCCGGTTGATTGTTTGCGGCTGAAGGTTAATCTTTCGCTGTCGAAAAAATCCACATTGTTACCGGTGAAATATAGCGAAGTTTCATGGTGAAATAGATCGGCGGTGGCGTAGGTGGTGTATTGGTAGCCACTGGCAGAACCAGATTCGGATGAATCTTGCCAGTTATAACGCAGTGATTGATCCACAAATGGATCACCCGAATATTGGTAAGGCTCGTGATAGCTTGGATACTGTTTTTGTTGCTGTTGCATTTGACGCAGCGCTCTTTTGATCCGTTGATTGCGCTCCTTGCGCTGAATAAAAGGTAACGGTTGGCTGGACTCAATCCAGACTCTAGAACCGAACAGGTCGACGTTAAAATTCATTCCAAGCCATTCACCCAGCAAATTCGAGTCAACAAAAATTTCGTTTAAGAACACATGCACCCGATCGGGATCATATTGTGTGACTACTCCGCGCAACTCGATTACATCGCGCTTTGTATCGAGGGCAAAGCTATTTTCCTCTTTCAGAACGAATCCTTGAGCGGTTTCTGAGTTAACTTCTATAGCAAGGTCAATTAATTCGCTTATCGCGCCAAGTGGAAGTAGGGTGATGTCTTGAAACTGGTAAGCTGGGATAACATCTTCAAGCACATATTGCTTAACCCGAAGCTCGAAAATCCGCAGATCTTGATCTCGTGGTGTCCATCCTTCGCTGCTGGTTGAACTCGAGCCTTGTGCCAAAGCTAAGCCAGAAACAGACACCAATAATATTAGCGCTAGCCATTTTTTGATTGTGCTGCTGGGAGAGTTAGGCACGAGTGCAGAAATGATTGGCTGGGGCAGTTACCAGCATCTAAGTCGTTAGCTGGCTTGCGAGAGCTACTTCACAACGAAGTTTGTTCGAGCCAACGTGCCGGTTTCAGCATCTAACCCAGATTTTAGAAAAATCAGGTCCACCACGCCATCTGCCAATTTGACGCTTTCAGGTGACGACAAGGGGAGAATGAAGTGACGTTGTTCCAGGTTGGTGTAAACGGCGACACCTTTGGCTTTGGCGATAACGATGGGGTTGCCTTTGCGCGGGGTGAATGTGGCCCGAATGTCGCCATAGACTGAGCTATTCCCGCGTCGGGTGATATCAACCGCAATCACTCGGCGGTCTGACCCTTCTATCTGCGCAATCTTAGCATCTGACAGGCTGACTTCGCCGGTGAGCTTGCCGTGACGAACGATAACCGGGATAGAGACACCAAGAATAGGTAATATTTCAATTTGGATATTGTTGGGTTTCTCAGTTTGTTTGCTGGAGCTGACCGGCATGCTCGGTGGCGGTAACGCTTGGAATAACATGTGCGAGCGATATTCACCATCCAGCAGATTAGCTGGCTTGCGTAACATTAGGCGAACCACCTGAGACCGCCCCGGGGGCAAGCTAATTTGTCGGGGAGAGTAACGAATCAATCTATCAGAGTAGAGGCCTTCTTCGGTTTCAGGTGTGGCAGTGAAGCTGCCGTTTTCAATCATATTTTGACGGATGAACGAGATCCTAAAACTTCCAAATTCATCACCTTGATTGACCACAGTCACCTGAGCGGTGCGGGTTCGGTCGTCAAACACGACGCGAGTTGGTGTTACCATCAAGTTACCCAAAGCAGACACATTGCCGGGTAACCAGCTAACTAAGAATGAAAGAAATAGAATGCAGAGCTTTAGGGTTCGAATGCGGTAGTTGTTCACGTGTATGGGGCCTATAAAAAAAAATCCGAGGCAAGAAAACACGGCTTGTCTCGAATTTAAGTAACGTCAATGCACTTCTTAGAAAGAGTGCTTTTTAGTTGTAATTAACGGTAACTGTGTAAGGGCTGCCGTTGCCGGCCGAGGTTGAATAATTGCCTGCGACCTGGTCCGCGCCCAAATTCAGCGTGGCACCCACTTGAAAAGTTTCAGTTGCTGCTGGCAACACACCCACACTATTATCAGTGAAAGTGTCCACCGACATTGTTTCGGTCCCGCCATCGCCAAGTGTGCCGCTAGTATAAGTAAGGCTATAAGCCTGCCCTGATTCACCACTGATGGTGAAATCACCGGCTGCTTCAGAGCCACCTGAGATGGTCTCTGCATCGCCATCACTATCTGTGCTGCCAGCGGTGTCTAGCAATACTGTGCCTGAGGCGGGCCCACCGGAAATTGTGCCGAAATCCATGCCGATGTTCTCGCTAATCGATAGTGGGGCAATCACGGTCGCTACAGCGGTGCCGTCAGTCGTGTCGGCATGGGCTAGGGAAACACTGAGGCCCGTTAATAAGCCTAAGATAATTGATTTCAAAAGTTTGTTGGTTGTGTTCATTTTGTTACCTTGTTAAGGCCAATCCGTCTGGCTGAGTTGAGGCGTTCATACATTTATTTAAAACTTAACTAAATATATGTCATATTTTTGACCTTACTGGGTTTTTTTTAGGTGTTTGTCACAAAACTCGAAATTTTTAGTCGAAAAATCCTTTGTCACTCATCAAATAGTCAATATTTTGGCGAGAAGTTGACTAAATAGGGCCATATTTGCTTGTTTGGAAGCGATGATTAAACAATTAAACTGATTTATTTCAATAAGTTGGGAGGTTTCTCCAATAGAGAGCGCAATATGATAACTCGGCATCAGTCTGCTTAAGTTCGAAAAAGTGCGGAATAATTATCATTGTCCGTGTGGGCTTTTGATTAATTCGAATCGGAATGCTCAGCGAACTATGAAGAATCTGTCGCTGAATCAGGGGGAGGTTGAGTTTGCTTAGTTGTAGTTAATCGTGATGCTGTAAGGGGTGCCGCCACCGATGCCAGTGGTGTAAATTCCGGAAGGCTGGTTAGCGCCGATGTTGAGACTCGCGCCAACGTCGAAATTGCCGATGCCTGTAGCCGGCACGGTGCTAGTTCCGTTATCGGTAAACGAATTTACCAACATTTGTTGTCCAGCTGCATTTTCGAGAGTTCCATTGCCGAAGGAAAGTGAGTAGGTTTGATTGGGTTCTCCTGAAATCTGAAAAGAGGCGGCAGTGCCCGGTTCAGCAGGAAAAATCTGTGCATCCCCTGTAATTGTGCGGCTATTCCCGGTGCTCAAAATAATCGTTCCCAATGCGGGACCGGCAGCAACGGTGCCAAAATCCATCGATAGTGTTTCCGCAATGCTGAGCGGAACAAGTGATGTGGCGTAAACATCAGCACGCTCACGTTTAGTCCGAGTGCCTTGAGCCAATTCAAACACTTGTCTGCGTAAATATTCCCCTGCTGTTTGTGGGTTAGCTGCGGTTATTTCCCCATAAATTGTCACCGAGAATGGAACGGTGTTTGCCGGATTAGCAGGGATCGTCTGCGGCAGTGTGACGTCAGTGAGGCCATAGGCCGGTATCGAGACACGCATGTTGTTTAAGGGAATATTGGTACCAGGACCCCGAAGTGGCCTTGGCGGTTGACGCCAATCTAAGGTGAATTCGTAAGTGGCACAGAATGCATCGCGGGTGTTATCAATTTGCATGACCCAGGTTGAGACTGGGACTGATGTTGACAGGCTGATTTGTCCTGAAGTGCTCAACCCCCCGAGGCTGTTCATGCTGATAGAGCCAGTGCCAGCTTCGGCGACGAAAGCACCGAAATTCATTTCTTGAGATGTGTTAAATGTCCAGCGACGAGCACATTGGTCCTCAGTTGGGGGGGCTTGTGCCTCCACAATAGAAACCACTGCCACCAACATTAACAGCGAAAACAAGCGAACAGGATGACAGTGTCTTTTCAAAGGATGTGTTTCTTAGTGATTCGGTTTAGCCCAGCCCATAGATAATAGACCATGGTGATGCATTTTATTTCGAAGTGATCGCTGGTAACTCGTCAACTAGACGGCTGAAACCACATTTTGGCGTTACCAATTCTCTAATAAAGAACTACAAAATTGGTTGGTGTTAAATGTAGAAAGATTCTTTAAGGGTAAGGGATAACCATGATCAAAATTATTAAAAGCGCCCTGATTAACGCTCAGTTTAAACCTGTCGTGCTCTATTTTGACATGAACATTTCTATCAGCAAAAAATGGTAAATCAGTTTCAAAGACCAACGTCAGGTATAACTTTCTGGCTTGAAATCCTAGAGTCGCACATTTGTATTTGTTGTAGTGTGAATAGTTCTCACTTGTCACCGCTCCCTTTCGCTATCGCAGAGAAAGGCACGGCGCAGAGCCTGCCCC
>CBDTWQ010000092.1:0-6775 GCA_965364115.1 uncultured Gammaproteobacteria bacterium
TATACTGTCCCAAGGCATTCCAAACAATGAATAAAAATGGCGCATTAAGGCGTCTAGTTTAAAGCTAAGGTTTACAATTCAGCGCGAAGTAAAGGCATCCAAAATGCCTTTGGAAATGACTGAGTTTAGAAATGACTGCCGCAGGAGGTTGAACTAATGACGATAAGTTATATTGATTGCAGTAGTGAAACCAGCGCACTGCAAAACCCCACTGATGATCGCATGGCCTGGATTGCCAAAGATGTCGAACCGCAAGACTACCAAGTCACCCTTACCGAAGAAGCGCTGGCAGAAATAGAGCAATTGATTGAGTTTTGTCGACAAAATCCACTGCCGTTGTTGCAACGCAAACTGATTGAATTTGAAATACCAATGTGTCGCGAGTTGATGGCTAGGATGAAATCTATTCTAGACAACGGCGTTGGGTTCGCCGTTCTTGATTGTTTGCCGATGGATCGCTTTGAGATTGATTCAATGCTCGAAATCTTCTGGATCCTGGGTCAATGCATCGGTCGGCCGGTAGCGCAGAAATGGAATGGTCAGATGATCTACGATGTCACCGACACCGGTGCCAAATACGCTTACGGTACTCGAGGTTCACATACCTCGGTTGAGCTAAATTTTCACACTGATAATGCGTTTGCGCGTCAGGTTCCAGACTATGTCGGGCTGATCTGCAAGCGGCCCGCTAAACACGGCGGCGTGAGTCGTCTCTGCAGTCTCTATTCAGTGCATCAGCGCCTACTAGAACAACGCCCAGAAGCGCTCGAACGACTATATCAGCCGGTTTTTTTCGACCGCCAGAACGAGCATTATCAAGGCGCAGCGCCCGTGTGTTTGGCACCTTATTTCAGCTGGCGCGACGGGCGTCTGTTTGCGCGCGCCAATGCATCATTGATTCGTCAAGGATATGCGGTTGCTGAGGTGGCAATGGACCCTGCGTTGATCAATGCCTTAGACGCCATCGATGCAGTCTGCGAATCCTCGGACTTGTGGTTCGAAGCGCCGCTACAACGCGGCCAAATTCAGTATCTAAACAATCACGAAGTGGGTCATTATCGCAGTGAATTTGAAGACTTTGATGAACCTGAACGCAAGCGCCACCTGTATCGCCTTTGGCATCGTGACGCCGATGGCAGCAACTATGACGGATAGCCCAACTTTGATTTGGGACAGTATACCTATTAAGCCGTTATCGACTGAATTTGGGACAGTATAACGATTAAATCGGTAACGATTTAATCGTTATACTGTCCCAAGGTTTCCCTTCAACGAAGGGGGTTGCCTCAAGCTGCCTAGTTAACCGCAGATAAGTGTTAGTTGCTTTTAAAAAAGAAAGATTTCAATCAAACAGTGATCTAAAGTGCAGTAAAAATTTGATTCCTCGCATCATTATTCCTTGTGAAAATTTTTTTATCCAGCCGGCGACTGATTAGTTACGCAAGTCACAAGGAAGTAAGGCTGTAAATGCGCTATAAAGCGTTCTAATTATTATAAAAACTCGTTTAAGCAATGCCGATAAGCGCTTGCAAATGAATTCAGGGATTGTTAAATGATTAATGCGCTTCTGATCGGGCTTGGTTTCCTTGCGCTTTTAGCTACATATAGTGAGGCAATGATGGGGTTGTTTTTGTTAGGCGCGTTATTCGTGCTGATTTTCATATTAAGAAAAACCGGCAAGTTGACTTCACGAATAAACATTCTTGAAGGCCAACTCAAGGCTCTTAGCGAACAGCAAAGCGCAAAGGTCACAACCCCGGCAACAGCCTCAACCTCAACCTCAATCTCAACCCAGGAATCAGAATCTGTCACGGGCGACGAGCAGTCAGCTCGAGCAGAGTCAACTGAAGACTCTGACGACAAACTCGGCAATGAACCGACATTAGCTGTTGAGCCAGAGCTGAATCGATCCGTAGAAGCGCACGATGCATCGCTAGAGGAAGAGAGCGCCGATCGATCTAGTGATGAATTAACCGAGTCAAAAGATCCACAGCCAGCTTCTATTGCTGCGCGGCAGATGGCATCAGCATCATCAAGTAAACGAGTGAGTTCAGATCGATTAGATCCTGTGGGCTTGCCAGCTGATGAGCTGTCATCGACCATCTGCGCAGATGGTCGTTCTGCGGATAATGCTGCGATTGATTGGTTGGGTCACGCGATGAAAGCGTTAACCGCATCGATGATCGGCTGGGTTACCGGGGGCAATGTTTTTGTGCGTCTAGGCGTTGCCATTTTATTCCTCGGCATGACGTTTTTGATTCGTTACACCGTTGGGCAAGGTCTCATTCCAATTGAATTTCGTCTCGCGGGTGTCGCCGCCGCCGCAATCGGTTTGTTATATTGGGGTTGGACGCAGCGAGCCCAGCGCAGCCAATTCTCGGTTGTCGTGCAAGGTGGCGGAATTGGTCTGCTCTTCCTCACCGTTTTCGCCAGCTTCAGTCTTTATCAGGTAATTGATTCCACGCCCGCATTTATGCTGCTGATATTGATCGTGATTTTGGCTTCAATTCTGGCGGTTCTGCAAGACGCAATATCGCTCGCACTGTTTGCCACCGTTGCTGGTTTTATCACGCCCATTTTGGTCTCTAGTGGCAGCAATAACTTTATTGGGTTGTTTAGCTACTACACCGTTTTGAACCTCGGCATTTTTGCTATTGCTTGGTTTAAGTCGTGGCGGCTGTTGAACCTTAGCGGATTTATATTTACCTTCGCCATTTCTGGGATCTGGGGTTTACTTAGCTACACCCCCGAGGATTACAGCGCGACCCAACCATTTCTGATCATCTTCTTCTTGATGTATGTCGTTGTTTCGATTTTATTCGCACTCAATCAACCTTTAAATTTTAAAGACAAGGTTGATAGCTCGTTAGTCTTTGGCACGCCGTTGCTCGCCTTCGGCATGCAATGCGAGTTGGCGGGAGACTATCAATATGGAATTGCGCTAAGTGCCTTCACCTTGGCAATTTTCTACTGTTTGTTGGCTTATTTCTTGTGGAAGCGCTATTCCCAACGGCTCGCACTATTGTGCGAAACCTTTTTGTCTTTGGCCGTCATTTTTGCATCCTTGGCGATACCGTTTGCGATTGATGGCAGCCTCACCGGCATGATTTGGGCAATCGAAGGCGCAGGGATTCTTTGGGTTAGCATTCGACAACAGCAATTTTATCGGCGATTGTTTGCGGTCGCTTTGATACTAGCCTCGGGTCTTATTTTGGGCTGGGAGTTAGTTCAGAACGGCTCGGCTATATTTGTTGCAAAGAGTGTCTTCATCAATAGTGCCTTCTTCAGCACCACACTTATTTCGCTGGCGGCAGTGATTGGCAGTTGGCTTTTGTATCAGACATTTAACGGCAAGAAGTCTATCGAGAAAGAGTTGAGTTTCATGCTGCTGGGTTTCAGCGTTTCGATGTCACTGGTTGGCTTTGAACTGCAGATCTTTGAATTTGCAAAATATCAACCGCATGGAAACTTATTAGCTGCATTTTCCCTCATCAATGGTCTTTTTTTCCTGGCTTGGGCATGGCGGTTCGATTGGCGGATAGCCGGTTGGCTGTCACTGGGTTACTTCGCTTTGTTGGTTCCCGCAGCAGGCCTCAGCATTTTGAATCAAGATCGGCTTGCGCAAAATTTCGGCTATTGGTTGTGGCCTCTCGCACTAATCGGTTTATTTTTTGCATTGCAGCGACTCAGGGGAATGTTGCTGCAATCACATGCCATCTTAGTCCACGGCATGGGAGCCCTAATTTTGCTCGGGCTATTGTTTTGGGAAGGCTTATGGCAGTTGCTATCAGTGTTCACATTGTGTTGTTTGGTCTTCACCCAAATCGGAATCAAAACAAATTGGCGCGAACTGAGATTCTTGAGCCTTCTGCTGTTGCCGGTTCTCGCCTTCAGCGCCTTATCCGCGATACTTACCGATGGAAACTTATTGGTATTATCTAACCATGACTCTCTAGTTTATCCGCCGGTCAGTCCGGGCTATTTTTTGTGGCTGGTCGGATTTATCGCCCTTTTTTATATCTTGAGAAAAGATCCGCTGCTTGAACCAAAACAGCAGGTTAGGATGTATCTGGGTGGCGCGGTTTTGATCTCATTGATGTTGCTTTGGCTTGGTCTCTGGCCGTTGTTATTGGGTTCTACTTTGCTTTGTTGGGTGGCTTACTATGCAGCCGTCAAAATTGATTGGCCAGAAATGCGAAAGCTGTCATTGCTATTGCTTCCGTTGATGATCGTGGTTCCAATTGTTGGCCTAGTGAATGGCATCTCAAATCCATCTGACCTGATAGCCTTCAATCTAAGCTTCAGTTGGATGTCGCACTCAGGGACTGTGCTTTGGCCGCTGGCATTTGCGACCCTCTATTTAATGGCGTGGCTGGCTGAAAAAGAAGAGCAGGCCTATTTGGGGCTTCACCATGCGGTGATCATACTGTTCTTCGTTGTTCTCTCAACCTGGCAGATTTCGGAGAACATACTGGATTCGTTCAGTTATTTGGATGTTACCCATTTAGCCACCATGCCAATCGTTGGCCTTGCTGTTTTCCATTTGATTGGGTCAGCTCGAACCTGGCCTTTCAGTCAATATCAAGCCGGATTTAAGGCGTATGCAATTCCGCCGTTGATGATAATGGCGGTCGTGTGGTCGTTCCTACAGTTAAGTTCTAGTGGCGGCGGCCTAGTGATTCCTTGGCTTCCACTGATCAATCCCATCGACCTGATGCAAGTCGCCATTCTAGGTAGCTTGGTGTTGCGTCGGATGAATATTCTTGAGGATAAATCGAAAATATTCAATCAGCGGGTGGTGGGTTGCCTCGCAGGTTTTGTTTTTATCTGGATAAACGTCGATTTACTTCGTCTTGTGCACCATTGGGCGGGAGTTGATTGGGACTTTTCTGCATTAATTCAAAGTGATTTGTCACAAACGTTGTTTTCATTAACCTGGTCACTGATGGGCCTTGCCGGAACCTTTTATGCCACTCGTAAAGGTCAGCGCCAAATATGGCTGGTGGCCGCCGCTTTGCTCGCAATCGTGGTGGTTAAGTTGTTCCTGATCGATCTGTCTGCGCAAGGCACTATCGAACGAATCATATCGTTTACCGGGGTCGGCTTATTGCTGACAGTGGTGGGTTATTTAGCGCCGATTCCACCGCGTCACGCGCGCCCCACGCCTCTGGAGCAACCGTCATGAGCCATTTATTACGAGGTTTGGTATTAGCCATTTTGATTAGTGGCACAGCTTCGGCGAAAGACCCTGATTTTGATTGCAGCTTCCCGATAAAATCGATTGACTCAGCCTTAAGAAGGGTTGAATTGCCGGAAGCGGTTTATCAGTGTTTTAAGCAAAGTAACTATCAGGATATGCAAATCCAAAATGGCAATGGCGATCGCGTGCCACTGAGCATAGAGCACCCGATGAACAACCAACAGCGGTTTGATTTTGAAAAGACTCTTCGGTTCAATCGTGACCGGATTGAGCCAATATTCAATCAGAATAAAAAAATTCGCCGTTTGATTGAAGCGCATCCGGAATGGATGAAATCCGGAAATTTCGAGGCCTGGCAGCAGGAGCATCCCGTGTTCGATATTTTGACCATTGAGAACCCCGAAGCTGAAGGGCGACTGAACCGAATCACGTTTGAACTTGGGGCATTTGCCAATGGCCCAATTAGCGCGACCGTGGTGGTTGAATATAGCGACGATCTGATTCAATGGTCGACCGACTCAAATCCGCAAAAGCTCTTCTTTCTGCAAAATTCTGAACAGGGCTTCGACAAGACCCAACTGATTCTTCGAAAGGGATCTAGGCGATATATTCGTCTTTTGATTTTGAGCAACGCAAAGGAATTCGTCAACGCGATCGAAAAATTACAAGGGCACTATCAGCGCACCCAGAGGCGAAAGCCCAAATACAATTGGGCTCGACCCACGGTGATTCAGCAACTTTCGGATGGACAGGACTGGCAATATTCGGTGCCATCGCAGTTACCCGTGTCACAACTGAGGTTTGTGCCAAACAAGAGCCTAGTTTTTTTTAGCGGCGTGCTGATGCAAAAACCGATTGAAAACGAAGTGCCCGATGACAATTCTTATTTCGGGCTTCGAGAAGGTGCAAGGGATAAATTAAAACGGGCAGTAGCAAACGTGGTTAAGGGCAAGCGCAGGAGTCATCGGTCAATCAACCACGGCTGGAATAGAGTTAAACGGTTCCATCAATATCATGATGTTGATTCAAACTCGTCGTCGTTTGAATCTGAGCCAATTTACTTCGGGCATCACACCTCGAGGCATTGGCGGGTAAAATATAGTCATCCGTCAGCCGCAATGATTGCAGCTGATTTTCCAGTGGTCGAGTTTGGTTGGGCCAGCGCCAAGGTTAAGTTTCTCGCGCAAGGCCCCGAGCCGTTTGTATTGCTGGCCGGAAGCGAGCAGCGGGTTAGCAACGTTTCGTTGCCTTATCAACTATTGAAGCGAGAGCAGGCCGGTGAGACCACTTTTGAGCCTAGTCTCGGCGGTTGGGAAGACCCACTGATGCAAATAGGCACTCAAATAGAACAACGCTCGAAAGCGCTTGATAGCAAAGAAGTCGATTTCTGGTCGACCAGCAAACTGATTTGGCTTGTATTGATCCTAGGCGTTGCCTTTATGCTATTCATGGCGAAACAACTTCTAGCAGAAATAAAACTCAAGTCGGAGAAAAAACCCGATCCCCCGAACAGCGACTAACCAAATTTGAATCTGGGACAGTATACCTATTACAGTGTAGCCGGCCTGATTTGGG
>CBDTWQ010000093.1:0-6758 GCA_965364115.1 uncultured Gammaproteobacteria bacterium
AGATAAGTTGAATGTGGCATTGCCTAGCTTCCGGGTGATTAGATTGCGGTTGTAGGCGTTTATTTTAACCCTAATCTGACGAACTGGGGAGCCTTGTGGTCAGATTCTAGCTGGACCGATTAGCTTCGAAATAAGATGGGTCTGTTAGTTTTAAGGGTTGATCGGCAAGCGCGATTATTTCAAACTTACACTGCTTCAGCATTAACTAAGCTGATTAAACCCTGATGGAGAAAACACCATGCCGCCGCTTGAACCTGATGCGCTAAGCCATAACTCGATCAAGAAGGCCCAACTTAGAATTAAACCTTACGCGCTAAGAACGCCGTTGCTCGAATCACCACGGTTGAACGAGCGTTTGGGTGCGCGTCTGCTGGTCAAGGCTGAGTCATTGCAAGTGACCGGATCATTCAAGTTTCGTGGTGCGTTGAATCGAATTCTGCAGCTCGACGAAGCTGAGCGGGCTCGCGGCGTGGTTGCATTTTCGTCCGGAAATCATGCGCAAGCGGTGGCTTACGCGTCGCAACTGTTCGGAATGACGGCAGTGATTGTGATGCCAGAAGATGCCCCGCAAGTCAAAATTCAGAAGACCCGCGAATATGGTGCTGAAGTGGTGTTGTATGATCGCTATCACGAAGACCGCGCTCAAATCGGCGCAAAGTTGGCGGCCGATCGAGGACTCACTTTGATTCCACCTTTTGACGACACACGTATTGTTGCCGGCCAAGGCACCTTGGGTCTTGAAGTCTGTGAACAGGCAGCCGAAAAAGAAATAGAACTCGACGCATTTTTGGTTTGCTGCTCGGGTGGTGGGTTGACGGCCGGGTGTTCGCTGGCTTTCGAGGCTGAATCACCCAATACCCAGAGAATTGCGGTTGAGCCCATTGGTTTCGATGACACTCGAAGGTCGTTGGCGGCGGGTCATCGAGTGGCCAACGAACTCGGTCTTAAAACGATTTGTGACGCGATAATGACTGAGATTCCAGGTAAGTTGACCTTTCCGATCAATCAGCGCTTGTTGCATCAAGTGTTAGTGGTCAGCGACGAAGAAGCCTTAGAGGCCGTGGCGACGGCCTACAACGAACTTAAAATTGTAGTCGAGCCGGGTGGGGCGGTCGCGCTGGCGGCGGTCTTGTCTGGCAAACTGGAATTAGAAGGGCGCAACATCGCGGTGGTTTGCAGCGGCGGCAATATCGATAACGAAATTTTTCAGCGGGCGCTCAATCAATACGGATAGCTTTGGTTAATATGTCAGATTATTGCAATATTTGACGACTCTTTCAATGACCGCAAGATGCGTAGAATACGGTCTCACCACCTTGTTGCCCACTGCCAAGTGACACAGTTAGACCTCAACCATCATATAGAAATCAAATTAGAGGATAAAACTAATAATTGCTTTTAGTTGTTTTTAAGCCAATTCGGCCGCCAAGAGATCGAAGACCATTCTGATCCGCCTGCTGGTATTTAACTCGCGGTGGGCGGTCAGCCAAATGGGAAAACCAATCGGCGCAAGCGTTGGCAAAGCTTGAACCACCAGTGGTTCAGATTCACCTAACTCTTCCGGCATGATGCCAATGCCCAAACCTTGCTTGACTAATTCCCAATGCGTAATGAAATGTTCTGTCTGCAATGGAAAATTACGTTTGCTGATATTTAATCCCAACGCGTTTAGGCCACCGATAAGGCTCTCAGTATTATCGAAGCTAATGAAATCAGCTCTACTGAGGTCTTCAAGTTGTTTAGGGTCACCGATCTCTTTGAGGTATTGTGGCGTCGCGTAGAGTCTGGCGGAAACGTCTTTAATCTTTTTCGCAATCAATTCGACTTGAGTCGGCCTGAAATTACGAATCGCAATATCGGCTTCGCGGCGTCTTAAGTCGCTGGTGGTGTTGGTCGCGATGATTTCGAGGGTTATCTTAGGTTCCAGCTGACGCAGTTTTTTGATGATCGGCGGAAGAATATAAACCGCATAGAATTCACTGCAAGTTATACAAACATTGCCTTCAATGCTTTGGGATTGACCACTGGCGGTGAGTGAAAAACGACTGGCCGCATCACCCATCGCTCTAACATGTTCTAGCAAATCCAAACCGCTCGGGGTCAGTATTAGCCCCAAACCGACACGCTCGAAAAGCGCGACCCCCAGCTCTTTCTCGAGTGCTGAAACCTGACGCCCCACGGTTGGCTGAGTCATGCCCAAGGATCGCGCCGCTGCGGATAACGAGCCTTCTTCAGCGGTTACCAAAAAGGAACGAGCTCGATTCCAATCAAATTTTATTGATCTCCAGTCCATACGTTATTGTATATGTTAAATACAAAATTTGGCAATTTATATTCTAAAACGCATGAGCTAAGATTACTCTAAGTTGTTAGACATCACCCATAATCATACCGAGAGAAAGAACCATGCAAGCCATTAGTTACACGGGTTACGGCTCACCAGAAGTGATTCAATTAACCCATATCGACAGACCCACCCCGAAAGTGAATCAAGTGTTAGTGAAAGTATTTGCCACCAGCATTACTACCGCAGATAGCATGATTAGAGCCGGTAAGCCACGTTATGGCCGGTTGTTTCTCGGTTTGTCGAAACATAAAACACCCATCGCAGGCACCGGCTTTTCGGGAGAGGTTGAACAGTTGGGCAAAGACGTGAGCCAGTTCAAAAAGGGCGATGCCGTGTTCGGTGAAACCGGTATGGATTTCAGTGCTAATGCCGAATATCTGTGCATTGCCGAAGACGCCGTGATATCTCAAAAACCCGATAATCTCAGCCATGCCGAAGCGGCGCCTATTTGCGATGGCGCATTAACGTCTTATGCGTTCCTGAAAGACCTCGGTCAGTTGCAACCAGGCCAGAGTGTTTTGATCAACGGAGCCTCAGGTGGTTTGGGTAGTGCCGCGGTTCAAATAGCCAAGGCGTTAGGTGCCAAAGTGACGGGCGTATGCAGCTCAGCAAATGTCAATTTCGTTCAATCTTTGGGCGCAGATACGGTCATTGATTATCTCGAAGAAGACTTCACCGCAAGCTCTGGTCGTTATGACATTATTTATGACGCAGTAGGCAAGAGTTCGTTTGCCCACTGCAAAAAAGCGCTCAAAGAAAACGGTGTTTATCTATCACCGGTTCTTAGCTTTCCGTTATTGCTACAAACAATGAACGTCTTGAATTCAAAAGGTAAACGAGCAAAATTTTCGGCCACAGGATTGCGTCCGGCATCAGAACTTCGGGTGTTTATCGATGAACTTAAAACCCTATTTAAAACCGAGCAAATTAAAACCATCATCGATAGAACTTATTCGCTCGACGAAACCGCCAACGCCCACAGATACATCGACACCGGGCGTAAAAGAGGGAACGCCGTTGTCAGCATTGTGAGTTAAAGGCCCAAAAGAGCTGAGTTCGAGAACCTGGGACACAAACTTCACTTCACCATCTTTTGAGAGTGCGTGTCCTAGTCATATTTGGCACACTGGTCAGCCTCAGCTTTAACTTTTAACTTAGTTCAGCTTTTACCGCCCGTCAATCACGCTCACCAACCGATATTGGCGTTTCACCATCCCCCAACGGGTGGGTGGGGGACAAAAAAATGCCGATGCTTTACTCCCCAAAATCGACTGATGTCCTCAATAAAGCAGGTAGCAAACTACGTGCCGGAAGGGATTTGAACCCTCAATCCCCCCCCCCATTGCGAAAAGGGCGTTTTTTTAAGCGACTAGAAAAGGCTGTTTAGTTATAAGCGGTCTTTTTTTGCCTGTAAGTAAAGTCTAGCTAGCAGCCGATGTTATGGATTTATCAACGTGACACGAATCCCCAAAATCACCGTCAATAGGCGAGACAATTAGGTTTTCAAGAATGACACCGATTTCGCCGATGTTGGCAAGTAAAGCCTCATTGGCGGCACCTTTGCGAAGGCAGTGAACCGGAATTTCAACGGCTTTTAAAAAGTTCTATTGCAGTTTTGGCTACTGTACTCATGGGGTTTTCCTCTGTTTTCAAGGTAAGGGAGCGAAGTTCGCGCAAACCCTCGCGCTAGACCCCTGGCCGTCCGCCGAGGAACGGGGTTGCATGCGGCGAGGGCAGAGCCCTTAGCATTTTGTCGCGTCAGTGATTGAGGCAGAGGTGAAACCGTCCCGAATGGATGAGCGTCTAACAAACAGCGCAAAGCGCGGTCGTATGCATTACGGGACGCCGAACAGTTAAATCAGAAGAGAGCCAAGCCAGAAAGCGTTGGCGTTGCATTGATTACTATAAGTTTAATTCAAGAGGAGCTTGTATCCAAAAATTCAATATCTGGACCTGAATATGAATGGTGAAATAATTTCGTAACCTTGGGCAGTGGCTCGGAAAGCCAAGCAACTACGTCAGACTTAGCAATAGCAATAAAGTGAGGCCCTAAATTCTCCAACGAAACAATCGACTGGAAACTAAGCTCGCTCGGTGTTGGCGCCTCAGGATAGTCCTATTAACCTCACTCGCCCACAGGGCGGTCCAGGTTGCGCACCATGGCGGCCATGACCCGGGCGGTCATGTCCAGAGCCGCCGGGTCGATGGTTTCAGAGGTGTCGCCGGCGGTGTGAAAGGTGCGGAAGATGGTCGGGCGCAGGAAGCGGAATTGCCATTTCAGGGAGCTTGGGTCATCCACGTATTCCCTGAGCCTGGCCTCGTCCGCCCGGGGCGACACGGTGACACCGACAGCGGGGATGCCGGTTAGGGCGAACGCGCGGTGGTCGCTGCCGACGCCGGGCACGGTGCCGTGGGTGCCGTTGTAGATATCCAGTTCTGCCCCGGCCTGGGCCAGGGCCCGGACGAGGCTTGAGTTTTCCAACGGTCCCTGGACATCCCAGATGCCGAAACTGTTGCCGATGCCGCACATTTCGAAACTGGCCACGCCCAGGACCACCTCGCCGCTTACAATCTGCGTCATATGGGCGATGGCGCCCAATAGTCCGGATTCCGCGTGATCGGTAAACAGGAAGCGGACAGTAATGTGATTGACGGGCCCGCCTTCCGTCAGCAGGCCATAGGCCTTGACCGCGGCGGCGACACAGGAGGCATTGTCGTTGGCGCCGGGGGCGAACGGTACCCGGTCGAAGTGGGTGATAAGGATCAGTAACGGGCCACCGCTGCCGTATTCGGCGATCACATTGGCGCCCTGATTGACGCCTATGCTATAGGGCCGGGTAATGTGGGGAATTCCATTGGCCTTCAGGGCGCCGGCAACCATGGACCGCCGGTCGGCGTTGCTGCGCCCTGCCAGCACTTCCACCAGCCGGTAGGGGTTGGGTTGTTCCAGGTAGTAACCGAATTCGGGGCCGGGCGTCACCGGCCGATCATCACAGGCCGCCAGCAAAGGCAGTGCCGCCAGCAGCAGCCATTTGAGACATTCACATAGTATCTTTGTCTTGTTCAATCTTTGTCGTCAGGTGCGGGGCGATAAGGCCCAGAATGTATTTAAACAGTTTGTTATGACATCACGTTAGAAAAAAATATGAAACCCCTATCATGATAATTCCAGGTGCTGCAATTAACGTCCCTTTTACAACTCTTTCCGTAATATCTCTATGTTTTCTTTTTAACACCTGTCCTTTTGAGTTTTGTCTTCGCAAGGTCGCTGAGACCAAGGATTGAGCCAGCTAAAGTTTATCTGGAAAGAGCATAGCGGTCCCGCATTAGCTAGCAACATACTGGTACTCTGACCAAGGGCTAGCTGTTGATCAATTGCCTTGTCTATAGCGTAGCCAAGCCAAAAAGTCGTAGTCTTCATTTTGATATCCTCTCTGGCGGTTCGATGCAATAAAGCCTGAATCGATTAGACGTTTGACGGCTCGTTGTATTTGGCTTATATGCACAGATTTTTGATTCAGTGCTGCCGCTATTCTTGCGATTGTATCTGCTGAGAATGGGGTGTGGCCCTCGCATATATTCAGGTACACCAATTGATCAATGTCACGCACACTCTGCCAACGCATCAGATATTCGGGGTCGTTACCAATACCAAACATGACTTCTTCGATCGCCTGTTCTGACGTATTTGTTCGTCTAAGCAACAGCGAACGAATAAATGACTCCATATGAAAGGGTGAGTAGTTAAACGTTTTGAATGCCTCCCAACAATCTGTTTTTGGAACATGGATCCTTCCGAACTTCTTAAGCTGATCACAGACGAAATCAGTGTATTCCGACGTTAGGTCAGGTAGATCAATGCGCTCCACAGACCTGTAGAACGGTGCTTTTGGGTCGTTTAAGAGACGACTTAGATTTGTCCGGGATGATCCCGTGAACAAGGTGAATATTTTTCCAGTGTTCGTCATTTCTTGTGTGTCTAGTGCCGTCCTCAATGCGGCGGTCAAACCGTCAAATCTTTTGCTGGTCACCAGGTGTTGCGCTTCATCGATCAGTAAAAATATTCGAGGTCCATTTTTTGCTTCTATTAGCATGCGGAGCAAATTACCGACTGCCAGCAATTCGTCAGAACTGGGTTGTTGCGGTGCGTTAGCCACAGATTGCCACGTAGCGGTTGCCACGCCGACGTTAAGTGAGACTCTTTGAATGCTCGTAAGATGTTTTTTCCACGGTATACGACGCGCTGAAATGGCGTTCATACCCTCTTCCAATGCCGCAATAATAGGTTTGTGCGGTGCATTCGGGTTAGCCCAAAGAGAGGCATAAATCGGTAGAATTTGACGTTTTGTCGCTGCTGGTGCTAAATCCTGGAGTAAGAATGCAGTTTTACCCTTTCTCCGAGGGGCAAACA
>CBDTWQ010000094.1:0-6736 GCA_965364115.1 uncultured Gammaproteobacteria bacterium
TAAGCTAGATTCCATCGTACTCACTTCGCTCCTTGTATGTACCATATGTGATCTTTGAGATCATGTACGATATTTGATTGAACATAATTATCTATGGACTCAAGACTAAGCTCGTTGACAACCACTGTATTGACGACGGACCTGTGATGGGTGTCTTAAAGATCTTCAGAGCCCAAACCCGAAGCTGTCAATTAGAGGCTTAGGCGGCGGGTGTTTTGGTCGGGCACGCAGGCTTCCCAGGCTTCTTTAAAGCTTTCAGTCAACAATCGGCATTCGAGTGGGTTGTCGAGTTCATAGTTACCTTCGTAACGATCGGGCGATCGAATTCGCATGTAGGCTGAGTCGTCTGCGATTAACCAACTCTCGTTAAAATTTCGTTGAACCGGCGTCTCGGCAATTCTTATTTGAACGAACGAGGGCAGTTTCTGAGCGAGGTGAATCAGATAATGACCTCGACTACTAGCAAGGCGGGTGTCCTTCGCAATAATTCGAATATCGGTGTTGCGGTTTTGACTGGTGAGTTGAGACAGGTGCTGGTATATCGGGTGATTGTGATAGAGACTGGTCTCTAAACTTTGTGTCCTCAAATAAAGGCGCCCGACGGTGCCCAATATCAGCGCCTTGGCTGCGTTTTGACAGTCTTCTCGAGTTTCTAAGACAATACTTTCGATATCATCCATAAGTATATGAATTAATGTGATTAAATAGAATCTTGAATGATCGCATTTTCAGACGCTAAAACGATTAACAAGTCTTTTAAAGAGTCAAAGTCTAGGCAAGCTTCAATTAGTTCTGATGGCCATTCACGCAGTTCGCATAATTGCTTCACACAGCCTTTTATCGGTTCGTTGGCGGGTAAGCGAAAAACTTTGCCATTACAAAAAAGGCTGATCTGAGTGTCAGACTGATGATACAGCATGCGAGTTTCGGGGTGGCGAATCCAGCTGTTGGTTTGCAGTTCGGCTATGCTGACGCTTAGCGCTGGAGTTTCCACCGGAGTGATCGGGCTATCTGATAGCATCTTGCCGATCGCGTCGCCCCATAAATGCTTCGAATTTTCGATCATTCTGGTCGCCAAGGTCTTGAATTGGCCTATTTCAGCATCGGTAATTTCCGCTGAGTGGCGTCCCGTCGTTGGCATCGGGTCTTGATAACGCAGCTCGCCCAAACCAGCTGCGTCACTTTCGATCAGCAGTGACTCCATTGTGGCGAGCGCAGTGGGGGCACGAAAGCCAATCGAGAACGTCATTCCCGGTTCCAAGGCGACACCATGATGGGCCAATCCTGGGGGCAGGTAGAGCATGTCTCCAGGCTCCAAAACAACCTCGTGTTCTGGTTTGAAGTCTTGCAGGATAGCGAGTTCGAGACCTGGAATTAGATCTGGATCGACGATGACAGACTGATTGAATTGCCAGCGTCGGCTGCCTTCGGCTTGCAATAAAAACACATCATACTGATCGATATGCGGTCCGACCGAACCCCCGGTTGGTGCATAGCTAATCATCAAATCATCGATTCGCCAGTCGGGTATGAAGCGAAACTGGTCGAGTAATTCGTTGAGATCAGGTAGCCACTTTTCGCACTCTGAGACTAGCAGACTGTAATGCGTTTCTGGCAACTCGGAAAATATCGTTTCGTCGAAAGGCCCATACTGCACTTGCCATGGGTGGCTGCCGTCTTTTTCGACCACTAGTCGGCAATGCACATCTTCCTCACAAGCTAGACCCGCTAGTTCGTCAGGGGTTATCGGGCTGGTAAAATTGGCAAACGCTTGGCGAATCACGAGCGGGTTTTTTTGCCAATGTTGCTGTAGAAAAGTATCGCTATCAAACCCTTGAAGTTGCCACATAGGGTTAAATTTTCTCCGCTTGGCTAGCCGCATTGCCGATATAACTGGCGGGCGTTAACGCGCAAAGTTGGCGTTTGGCCGAGTCTGGAATTTCAAGTGTTTGAATAAATTGATGGATAATCGCCTTGTTTATTTTTTGACCACGGGTTAAGGCTTTCAATTTTTCGTAGGGCTGATCAATTCCGTAACGGCGCATCACGGTTTGAATCGGTTCAGCCAGCAGTTCCCAATTATTGGCTAGATCTGTTTCCATTGCAGAAGGGTTCACTTCTAGCTTGTCGATGCCGCGTTTAAGTGATTCGAGCGCGATCAAACTGTGCCCAAATCCGGTGCCAAGGTTACGCAGCACGGTCGAATCGGTTAAGTCGCGCTGCCAGCGTGAAATCGGTAATTTGTGTGCCAGATGGTCCAGCACGGCGTTGGCCATGCCCAGATTGCCCTCGGCATTCTCAAAGTCGATCGGGTTCACCTTGTGCGGCATGGTCGACGAGCCGACTTCACCTTCGATGGTCTTTTGTTTGAAATAGCCAATCGAAATATAGGCCCATACATCACGGCTAAGGTCGATCAATATGGTGTTGACCCGAGCCATACAATCGAATAGCTCGGCGATATAATCATGCGGTTCAATTTGGGTGGTGTAAGGATTCCAAGCCAACCCTAAAGACGATATGAACTGTTGCGATACTTCTGGCCAATCAATCTCAGGATAGGCTGCATAGTGCGCATTATAATTGCCGACCGCGCCATTCATTTTGCCCAACAACTCGATCTTTTCAAGTTGCACAATCTGTCGTCGCATACGAAACACTACGTTGGCTAGTTCCTTGCCCAGTGTGGTCGGTGACGCAGGTTGGCCGTGGGTGCGGCTCATCATCGGTTGGTGGGCTAGTGTTTGCGCCAATCGAGTTAATCGTTCAAGCAGGTTTTCGAGCGATGGCAGCAACACCTGATCGCGCGCCTGTTTTAACATCAGCGCATGCGCCAGGTTGTTAATGTCTTCCGAAGTGCAAGCGAAATGAATGAATTCAGAAACGGCCGCTAGTTCTGCGTGATCGGAAACCTGTTGCTTTAAGTAATATTCAACTGCTTTGACATCATGATTGGTGGTTTTTTCGATGTCTTTGATCTGCTGGGCTTGGGCCGGATCAAAATCATTGAGGATAGATTCAAGTTTTGCGTTGGCATTCGCGCTGAAGTTGGGAACTTCGTCGATGCGATCAGTCTGAGACAAAGTTTGAAGCCAACGAACCTCAACCTGGAGGCGGTAATTAAGCAAGCCAAATTCGCTGAAAATAGGGCGCAGACTAGCTGTCTTGCTGCCGTAGCGGCCATCAATCGGTGAGATAGCGGTGAGTGAATCTAGTTGCATCGAAGTCGGGGTCGCAAAAATAGCGATTCTACATGATTCTGCTTTGTTCGAAATGATCTTGACGCCTTGCCGTGCTGATTTGCCGGTTTTAAAGCGTTGTCTTGCGGCCTAGTCAGTTAGTTTGCTTGCGGCTATACGGGCTGAACCTGACTGGACTGCTGAAATGATGTAATCGGTGGGATTAAACAACTGATCTCAAAGCGCTGTTTTTACTGAATCAAAGATTTGGCATGATGCCAAATCGGTTTGTTACATTTGGACTGTTCAGTGAGATGGCGCAATTGCTGGCGTCTATTTGCGAATCTTGAAGCCCTGCTTTTTCTGGATAATGCGTTTGGCCTGGTCGTAGGCCGGCTGTTTAAGAATGGCCTCGTCGGTGAGGCGGCGCAGTTCACCGAGTTCGAGCTTCAGCGCTTCTACCTCGGTTAAGCCCGCCGCCAATTTGGCTTGTTTGATTTGCTTGATCAGCTTTTTCACAAATTGATTGAAGCTGGCCTTGTCAGGGTTCTGATTGGCCAGTTCGATGGTCTTAAGTTTGCCGTGCTCGCTGCGAAAATAAACAGAGTCAACCGAATATTGATAGAACGCGCTGAGGGCGATCAAGGCAAGCATGAAAACGCCTAACATCGAAGTCACAACGTAGCTTGAAGTGGTGCTAAGCCAACCCTCATAAAAAAGATAAAAGCCGGCGACGATGATTAAGATGCTGAGATAGAACCACTGCCACGCGATTTGGCGTTTCCGGAAAGGCCGAGGGTCAAGTGATGCTAGGTCGATCCGATATTTGAACTTACGATTGTTTCTGGTTTTGAATGCTAAATGGCAATGTCTATGATTAAAAACCGTGATTACCCGATAGTCACCTTGTATCTTGAGATCTTGCCGAAGTTCAAAATTAACCTGATCGACCTGCACGTCTTCTTCGTCAGTGAAGAGCGTTGTGTCGTCGATGCTCGGTAGTTCGATTTCGTGATCTTCAGGAATAGCGGTGGTCATAGTCTCGCATCAGTTGTTTCAGTACAGCTTTTCGTGGTTTTGACGGTTCGTTTGGTGAGATTGCGCCTCAGGTCTAGTTAGGGCTTCGCAGTTAATTGGTTTCGATAACGCTATATACAAATCAGTCGGCTTAAGACTAGCATTCGATTGATTTTTTGCTGCTCGATCTAACCAATTTATTTCGCTTTTTGGCACGGTTAATCTGAATCAATTCAACGGCACTCGGATTCGTAGTTTTCCTTACGGAATCAGGTAGATCGGGCTTGACCATGCGTAGTGACCATCTTCAAATGTAACTCGAACGTAAAAGGCATCGTCTTGATTCGGATTCAACTCGAATTGCCGCTTGAGGCTGATCGAGTAGTACGGATTCACGTCGGGAAGCCGATAGACTCGAATCCTACGATCGATGCCACCATTGGCAAAAATCATTTCTTCTCTACCAATGTCGGCAATCTTGACTTCTTCTTTAACTAAATGGGTGTCGATTTTGAGCGTGCCGTCGTTTTCCTTGGCGAGCCTCGCATCGAAACCACCAAAGCCACCGGTGGTGATTGCGCTCCATTCGACTCGCCCCGTTTCAGTCTGTTCAAATCGGCGGTCAAGGTTGTAATGGTTGATTGGCTTCAATGATTCAAAATGGTTGTCGCTTAACTGCGCGGAACCGTCCCAATTAGTTTCCCGGCCACGTCCTCGATATTCAGAGCCTTCCCAAACCAGACGAATCCTTTGGCCGAGTTCCGATTCTTCATAAGGTCGATACACTTCGATCGTTTCAAGCCCATTGCGAATGTCGATGCGCTCGATTGGTGAGGCCGCATGGACATTAATATTCAATTGAACTTGGCTATCGGTGCTGCGCACTATATCGCCCATGATGGCCTGTTTTACCTTTTCGACACTCACGTCGCCTAATCGAGGGTCGTCAGAAAAAAGCTCTGCCTCGGTTTCAAAGTCAACGCTGGTCTGCAGAATCACGCGGCTGCCCGTGGTGCCATAGTGGTGGCGCTGGCGTAAACCCTGCATGATGCCTTCGCGAGTAAATGAAGGCGCTAAGATGCAGCTAAGCCCACCGTAGGAACCGAATTTAGTGGAACCTGGGTGAGATGCGCCAGGGCGACCTTTATGGCCATCTGAGTTCGACAGAATGCCCACTCGATAGCCTTGTTCAAAGGCGTCTTCGACCAGCCATTCAAAGGTGCCCCAGGCCGAATGCACTTCAACCGCTTTTTCAAGCCGCTGGTCGTGAGCCACTTTGATATCCGCGTAGCGCCCGCCGATATGCGCAAACACGGTGCAATCTTCGTCTTTTAAGGCGGTAAACAAGTCTTGCGCCGAATTTGCGTCGGTGTCTATGTCAGAAAGATCATCGACCAGGGCATGGGATGATCGATGGATCTGGCGACCCTCTTGCATATGCAACACATTGCGGTCACCGCCCAACCCGGTGTTGCCCGACCACTCCCATCCGGGGAAGACGATAAACTGGTCATTTTGGGTGAACTCGGCCGACAGCCGATTCAACTCTTGCCAGAATTCATTGGTGATCTGAAAGTCATTGCCTTGGTGAACACAAATGTCGAGAAAGGCTTTATCTCTGGCGAAATCATAAAAATTTCGTGCCGAATTGGTGCCGATGGTCTCTTCGGATTGGCCGTGAAGGTCGCCCCAATAAGGCAAAAGATCCGCTTCTTTAACGAAACGGCAAGGGTTTGAAACGGCCACCACTTGCTGTTCATCGTCGATTAGTTCGACAACCAAATCGCCATGTTCTGATAAGGTCAGATTTTCGATAATTGTGCTGAACTCGCCCGCTTGCAATTGGATCGAAACGGGCAGGGCGTTGACTGCCAAATTAGCGCGTAAAGTGAAAGTTTGATGACACAAGTTAGACGGGTTGCCCCAACGATCTTCGCCTTTGATGCACAATCGAAACGGCTGGTTTAAGCGTCGCATCGTCGGCAGGATTATTTTGAATAAAACTGGCGGGCCGGGCACGATCGAAATCTCGGGTTGCTGCGGCAGCTCTACATAGTTGTAAGTTGCTATCGCATCGACCAACACTTTGAATTCAAATGTATGTTCACAAAAAGTTTGAATTCGCATGCCTGGGGAGCCCTGTCGTTGGTCGCCGAAGCGAACTATGATTTGCTCGCCTTCGCGCAGAAAGCCGCGCACCACTTTGATGTAAAGCGTTTTATCCCAAGGTCGAATGTTTCGTTTCATATCATATTCAACCTGCAAAACAGCGCCGTTAGAAGCCTCGACGGTAACGAAGTTGGGCGCGCTCGGATGGTCGAATTGCGGGCGTCCCATATCAGAGGCGAAGCGATGCACCACTTTGATCGAACCCGTGTCATCAATGCCGAAATAACCCGCTGTGTATGTGAGGGTAAATTGCTGGAATGATCCGGCTTCAAAATTTCCGGTCGGCTCGACTTTAGCGGAACCCATTTTTTCAGGTAGATAAGTTGAATGTGGCATTGCCTAGCTTCCGGGTGATTAGATTGCGGTTGTAG
>CBDTWQ010000095.1:0-6656 GCA_965364115.1 uncultured Gammaproteobacteria bacterium
TCAAGTTCCAAAATCCAGCCGGCTACATTATCGAGGAAATAGCGGTCGTGGGTGACCGCCACCACGGTGCCAGGAAAATCTTGTAAAAACCGCTCGAGCCAAGCCACTGACTCAGCGTCGAGATGGTTGGTTGGTTCATCAAGAATCAGCATGTCGGGGGCTGATAACAGCAATCGGCAAAGAGCGACGCGCCTTTTTTCACCACCCGAGAGGTTTTCCACCGACGCATCCCACGGCGGCAGTCGCAGCGCGTCGGCGGCGACGTCCAGTTTACGATCAAGTTCCCATGCACCGGCGGCATCGATTTTTTCCTGCAAATCCGCTTGATGCGCCAGCAGCTCATTCATCTCATCGTCAGTCATGGGTTCAGCGAACTTCATGTTGACGGCATTGAATTGCTCTAGCAGTGCCTTCGCATCAGCCACACCTAATTCGACATTGCCACGCACATCGAGGCTTGGGTCAAGCTCCGGTTCTTGAGCAAGGTAGCCAATTTTTGTGCCGGGCTGAGGGCGCGCTTCGCCGTTGAACTCTGTGTCCACCCCGGCCATGATTCGCAACAAGGTCGATTTGCCGGCGCCGTTGTAACCCAATACGCCAATTTTCGCGCCAGGGAAAAAGTTCAGCGATATATCTTTAAGAATTTCGGTTTGAGGGGGAACGATTTTGCCGACCCCGTTCATGGTGTAAATGTATTGCGCCATGGAGCTGTGACCCTTCGTAGAAAACTAAACTAAACAGTTATTCGTCACATTCTAACAGTGCTAATAAATATAAAAACTACTTCTAGCTATTTGGTTTGTCTGCATGCGCTCGGTGTGGACTTGGCAATTGATATCTATTGTCAAAGCTAGCTTGACAGATGCGGAATTAATTACGGTTAAATCTTGTCACTTCGGCTATTATGTCGAGAAATCCAAACAGCTTAGCAACCGGTTTACAGGTGCACACATGAGCATGAAAAAAATGCAGCAAGACAGTTACCTTTCAGGCGGTAACGCTGTGTTTATCGAGTCCCTCTACTCACGTTATCTTAAAGATGAAAACAGCGTTGATGAGAATTGGCGCAATTGGTTTGCCGAGTTGAAGAAAGGCGAACTAGAACCCGATCAAGATCACCTCGAAGTCCAAGCTGAAATGAAAACCGCGGTTCGCCAGAAACGCAACGGCCAAGCTGCTGCGCAACGCAGCACAGTCAACCCAGCGCAGCACGACGCCAAACAGTTATCCGTATTCCAGCTGATCAATGTTTATCGAGTCAAAGGGCACCAGCGAGCCAAGCTCGACCCGTTGGGGTTAGCTGAACCGGCTGATATTAAGGAAATGACGCTTGAGGGCAATAACCTCAGTGCGGCAGATCTTGATACGGTCTTTCATTCAGGTTCCTTGTTCGGCATTGAAGATGCGCCGTTGCGCGAAATTATCGAGCGGCTCGAAAAAACTTATTGTGGGGCGATTGGAACCGAGTACATGCACATCGAAGACCGTGTGCAAAAGCGTTGGATTCAAGTTCAGCTAGAAACCCCAATGTCGACGCCCAATTTTCGTAAGGGCCGGCGCAACCGAATTCTTGACCGCGTGATCGCTGCGGAAAACCTGGAGAAATACCTCCACACCCGTTATATCGGGCAGAAGCGTTTTTCGCTCGAGGGTGGCGAATCATTGATACCGATTCTGGATCGCGTGGTTCAGCAAGCCGGTGTGACTAGCACCCACGAAGTGGTGATTGGCATGGCACATCGCGGACGTTTAAACGTGCTCACCAATATTTTCGGCAAGATGCCGAGTGATTTGTTTGACGAGTTTGAGGGTAAGGTTGAACTCGATGACCGCTATAATTACGACGTTAAATATCATCAAGGTTTTTCTTCGGATATTTACTCCGATTCAGGCCCAATGCACCTGGCCCTGGCTTTTAACCCTTCGCATCTAGAAATAGTTGATCCAGTAGTTGAAGGCTCAGTGCGTGCCCGCCAAAGACGGTTAGACGATCGCACCACTAATGACGTGTTGCCCGTGTTGATCCATGGTGACTCTGCTTTTGCAGGGCAGGGCGTGGTTATGGAAACCTTTAACATGTGCAAAACCCGGGGTTATAAAACCGGCGGCACGATTCATATAATCGTTAATAATCAAATTGGATTTACCACCAGCAATCCGCGCGATTTGCGCTCATCGGTTTATTGCACCGAGGTTGCTCGAATAGTTCAAGCGCCTATTTTTCACGTTAATGGCGATGATCCTGAAGCCTGTGTTTTCATCGCTGAGATAGCGGTCATATATCGAGAAACCTTCCAGCAAGACGTGGTTATCGACATGGTTTGCTATCGACGTTACGGTCACAATGAAGCCGACGAACCCGCAGTGACTCAGCCGTTGATGTATCAGAAAATTCGCAAACACCCGCGTTTGGTTGAACGTCATGCCGAGCGGTTGATTGCAGAAGGTTTTATCACGCGTCAGAAAGTAGATGAAATGATTGCCGACTATCGTCGCGCCGTCGATGAAGGCGGGGCTGTCGCTTTGAACGTGATATCCGGGCTGGAACCCAGCGCGGCACGCGATTGGGCAGAAGTCAAAAAAGGCGATGTTAACATCACTTCGGGTACCGCCGTTTCGGTTGAAAAAATTCAACATCTAGGGAAACGAATGTTGACCCTACCGGATGGTTTTGAACTGCATTCACGGGTGGCTAAGATCATGGATAGCCGCGCTAAAATGTTAGCGGGTGAAGTGGCGGGCGATTGGGGCTTTGCCGAGAATCTTGCCTATGCAACCTTGCTTGATGATGGCCTTCGAATCCGTCTGTCGGGGCAAGACAGCGAACGCGGCACATTTTTTCATCGCCATGCAGCTCTGCACGATCAGAAATCTGGCGAAATATATAAACCTTTGAAGTATATTGCTGAAGGCCAACCCCGCTTTGAAGTGATCAACTCGTTCCTTTCCGAAGAAGCAGTTCTCGGCTTTGAATATGGCTATTCATCAACAGATCCAAAAACCCTGGTGATCTGGGAAGCGCAGTTTGGCGACTTCGCCAACGGTGCTCAGGTCGTTATCGACCAATTTATCAGTTCAGGTGAGATCAAATGGGGACGCTTGAGTGGTTTGGTAATGCTCTTGCCGCATGGCTACGAAGGGCAGGGACCAGAGCACTCATCGGCTCGAGTCGAGCGTTATCTTGAATTGTGTGCTCAACACAATATGCGGGTGGTTCAACCCACCATGCCGGCACAGATCTTCCATCTATTGCGTAGTCAAATGCTTTGCGGCTTTAGAAAACCGTTGGTGGTAATGAGCCCGAAGAGTTTACTTCGCCACCCCCGGGCTGTCTCACCCTTGAGTGATTACAGTGAAGGTGAGTTCCAAAAGGTCATTCCCGAGATCGATAAGCTCGATGATGCTAAGGTTAAACGCCTGATATTGTGTTCCGGCAAGATTTATTTCAAGCTTTACGAATCTCGTCAAGCGAGTTATGACCATAGCACTGCAATTGTGCGCGTTGAACAGCTCTATCCGTTTCCTAAAATCGATTTAACTGCGATGCACACGCGTTATCCTAACCTAACCAATATAGTTTGGTGCCAAGACGAACCGCGTAATCAAGGCGCATTTCGAGAATTCAAAGCGCGCTTGAACGATATTTTCCGTCCGTTAAGAGTGCAATATGCGGGGCGATCATCGTCCGCCTCACCGGCAGTCGGCTATTTAGCTTTGCATCAGGAGCAAGAAGCGCGACTGGTGTCTGAGGCCTTTGAAAGTGAATATACAACTGATTTGAAAGGCGTGAGCTGATCTAATCAGCCATTCCATTAGATATTGAACATGCAGCCAATTGGAGTAAAACATGCAGGTTGAAATTAAAGTTCCCGTGCTGCCTGAGTCAGTTTCGGAAGGTACTCTGGGAGACTGGCACAAGCAGGTGGGTGACTCAGTTGCGATCGAGGAGAACATTGTTGATCTTGAGACCGATAAAGTGGTTTTGGAAATCGTGGCTAGTACAGCTGGCGTTATCGAATCGATTTCGTTTGCTTCGGGTGACACCGTAAAAGATGGCGATGTGCTAGGTGTGATTAACACGGCTGCCGCTTCGAAGCCTTCACCGGCTGCATCTAAAGCCGAAGGCGACGCCGATGAAGTGGCCAATAAAACCGCCAGTCCAGCGGTACGAAAACTAATTTCTGAACACAACTTGAGCCTCGAAGAAATTCCGGCAAGCGGCATCAAAGGCGCCGTAACCAAAGATGATGTTGAGCAATATTTGGCACAGAAAACGCCACCTGTTGCTGCCAAAGCCGCAGTTCAACCTGCAGCAAAGACTCCGGCATCGAGCTCGCCCAAAGCGTCGTCACCAGCGGGCCGCAGCCAAGGCGGCCATGATCGACGTGTGCCGATGAGCCGCTTGCGTTTGAAGATTGCAGAACGTCTAAAGCAGGCACAAAACACAGCGGCACTGCTGACCACTTTTAATGAAGTCAACCTACAACCTTTGATGGACACGCGTGCCCGTTACAAAGATGCTTTCGAAAAAGCGCATGGAACCAAACTCGGCATGATGTCGTTTTTCACCAGTGCTTCAGTGGAAGCACTGAAACGATTTCCAGCGGTCAATGCCTCGATCGACGGTGATGATATTGTCTACCATGATTATTTCGATATTGGTATTGCGGTCAGTTCAGAGCGTGGATTAGTAGTGCCGATTTTGCGTGATGCAGATCAAATGTCTTATGCCGAGATCGAGCAAGCGATACGCGAAATGGGTGGACGTGCGCGCGACGGCAAGATTGGAATTGAAGAGTTAACCGGTGGCACTTTTAGTATTACCAATGGCGGCATTTTCGGATCGATGCTCTCTACACCCATTTTGAACCCACCTCAGTCGGCCATTTTAGGGATGCATTCAATCCAGCAACGTCCTGTCGTGATCGAAGGTAAAATCGTTGCGCGACCAATGATGTATCTAGCGTTGACTTATGATCATCGAATCGTCGACGGTAAAGACGCGGTGCAATTTCTAGTGGCGATCAAGAACGGGCTTGAAGATCCTGCGCGTTTGCTACTGGGAATCTAACTAATTTGGGTCTGACTTATTGAGGCCTAAGCTATTTAGGTCTAGGAAACTTGTTAGGGCGATCGATTACGTTAGCGAAGTTCGGTCATGAAACTAACCCGATTTTTCTCATAGTCGACTGTTTCATTGCCGATTAACGCGACGTCACCACTATCGAACCGTCTCAGCAAGGTTTCGGCGTCGACCTCGCAAACTCGTTTACCATCTCGGTCGACAAAAATGAAGAGGTTGCCGTCATCGGCTTTCCAAGCGAGTTTGGCTAATATTTTCTGACCGCCTTGTAGAATATTGACCCACTCGCCCTTGACCAAAGAATCAACCATGTTGACTTTCTTTGGTTTGGCGAACTTAACCGAATCCAATTGCTCCATCATCTTGTCGGTCACCATGAACACGCCAGTTTTCATCATTGAGTCGAATTCAGATGAATCTTGCATGGTTTCATAAGACGCCGCTGCCGGAGGTGGCGAACGTCGTTCAGATTGCTCGATATTGGCTAAGGTTCGGTCGACCACGTTTTGCTGCTCGAGGTTAAAATAGTCGCGCAGCGATAATTGCAGTGTTTCAGCTAGTCGCAAGCTACGCATCGCCCGATGCATGGAATGAGAGACTTCGGGCAAGGCCTTCACGAGCTCGGCATGCTCCTGACGTGAGTTCTTCGGGATCATTGACCAAACTTGTTTTTTGATCATCTTAGTCGTTCTATGCCAAGGTTCAGAATCCATCCCTTTCTGCAAAGCAATCTGCAACATCAAAGGTAGCCAAACCTTTTCGAACAAAATCAAAGGTGTGCCTTGATCTTTGAGCGGTTGAGTCAGACTCACTATGGTCGATTTAATCAAAGGCATCAGTCTTTTGCTGACCGCTGCTTTCTGAGACTTCCGTGCAGCGGCCTCATTGTCTTTGATGAAGCCTTGATAGCCACCCAATACTTCGGTATAGATCGCCGAAGGTAAATATTGACGACTGGTGAGCGTATCCATTTGTTCGCGGATAAATCGAATCCCTGAAAATTCCGGGTGACCACCGGTATCAATCATGATTTCATTTTTAATAATGCTGTCGAGTATTTTGCGCACCGGGTGGCTAGCTTGCTGCATAAATCCGGGTTCATGGATGGCAGTAATTACCGCGTGCACCTGCAAGCGCGCAATTTGCTGTTTGACCGATGAGGGCAGGTCATAGTCCTCAAGAATCACTAAAAACACTTTGCTCAATTGCTCGATTTGGTCGTCAAAATTTCTTAAGCCTAGATTGGCAAATTGGATTTTAACTTCGGGCAGTAAGTTTTGATAATGACTACTGGTTGGTTGAATTTGCTCTTCAAAGAATTCAAGTAACTTGAATTTAAAAACTTGTTCTTCAGCATCAAAAGCATCAAACAGAACCGGTTCCCTCTCCCCATCAGATTTTCGGCGCTGTATTTTTGCTAACGGCAAATCTCGCTGCATCCCTTGGCTAAGGAGATGCTGATCGATATGCCGGTAGAATGAATTTAGCGATTCGATAAAGTGATCGGTGAAAAGTTGGAACAGCGCAATTTTTTGATCAACCTCTAATTCCAGTTGACCGATGGCACTCTGAA